>NZ_JAEHBX010000099.1:0-13340 GCF_016483395.1 Bacillus cereus group sp. N21 | reverse complement strand
TTCTTTTTGTAAATTTTAATACAGATTCTCTTGAACGTTCGATTTCATTTTTATTTTCATTATAGAACTTTGACACAAACCTTAATATCATCATTTGTTTTTGAAATGACTGATACATTTTTTCAATAATCCGTAATGCTATCGCAATTGCCATAACCGCATTCTTTTTCTGATAATAATACCAATCATTAGCTAACATCATTTGAGCCTTTATCGCCTTATCGCTCATTACTTCACTCTTTAAATACTTCCGCTCAATAATTTCCCTTTGCTCAATATGGGGTACCACCCCACATCCATCAACTTAAGAAAACAAATCCACCCCAAAACGAAAAAAGTGAACTTAATTGTCATGAATAAATGTGGCGTGAAAAATGTTGTTATGGGTGTATTTCGAAATCTTAGAGAGAATAAAAAAAGGTATTGTCATATTCTTAAATCTGTAATATAATGAATTTATAAAAATCTTAATATTCAGAATCTTAAAGAGGAGGAATTATTATGGCAATCGCAATTGCAGTTTTATCATTTTTAGGTGGAGTAATTCCGTTAGTAACAACTCTATTAAAAGCATTCATGTAATCTTTACTTCTTTACAATGAATTATTATCTTACAAATGATCTGTTTATCAAAGCTAAATTGATGCACAGATCATTTGTGTGAGTCTAAATAGTAAAAAGGCTTATTTTCCTCACAAGGACTAAGTCTTTTTTATGCTTTCTTGTGAAAAATATACAAATTTACTTCTTCTCAAAATACACAGCCAGAATCACAGCACTCTCAATATGTTCATGAATTATATGTAATGATAACATGAGTTTCATTTTATTATAGTTAATTAATCCTAAATATAAATATAGGTCATTAAGTAAGAATGCCTCACTCTTCTCTATTTACCTATATCTATATTTTTACTAATTTATTATGATATCGACATTGATTTAAAGTGTTTTACACAAAATAAACAAGTGGGATTTTTTGTTTGATACAAGAGTAATAAATGATTTTGTTTTCATAATTCACAAAAATTTTAAATGTTAATATTTGTTATATAATAAACCTATCAAGAAACATCCCTATGTTTTTCTAATATGCCTGTTAAGATAGTTTGTGTTACCCTTTTTGTCACCTTACCTTAAAAAGAACTTGTAGTGATTCCTACAAGTTCTTTTTGTTTTTTAACTTATAAAACCTACAATAGATCTTTAAAAATCTAAAAATTTTATTTGAAGTCAAAGTTTATATAAACTTAGTTTGATGAGCATAGGAAGGTACTCTAAAATAAACATTTTTTGTAATTTCAATCATTTTGGGTTCTGGTGCGAAAACTTCAAGATAATTGCAAGTAATCTCTAAATCTTGGGCATACTGATACTATTACTCTAAAAAGGTGCGTGATCAGTATGGAAAAGCGAAATTTATTCAAGTGGAAGCATTATTATCATGATATTATTTTGCAAACAGTAAGATGGTACCTACGGGGCAACTTGTTTTACTGGACAAGTCTGTCCAAAATCAAGTGAAGTTCATCCATCAACTATTTGGAATTGCTGCTTAAGACTAGATTCCACTAGGAAACTTTTCGCCTCTTTATATCTTTCCTAAGTATTTGCACCAGAACCCCCAGAATCGTTTCCGTACCCCATATATACATAATTACTTTTCGATCTACAGCAAGAACCCTATGATTAAACCTATGTTAGGATTTAAATCTTTTTACACAGCTAAATCCACGATTTCTGGTATTGAAGCGATACATATGATAAAAAACAGAAACTTATTTTACGGGACCAGTCTGTTCAAAATCAGAATATCTTTATCAATCAATTATTTGGATTAGCTGGATAAAGGATGATTCCGTTAGGAATTTACCCTCCCTTTCATTTTCCGTTATATATTTGCACCAAAACCCTTTGATATCATATTCCTCTTTAATTAGATAAGAAAGAATAACGTCTTTTTTCATTTCAAGGAAATTTCTTTTTGTTAGCGTAATAACGATGTAATTCTATCCCTCTATCAAGTTTAAAGCTTCACTTCGAAGTGCACTATTATCTTTAAATATTCCTTTATATGAGGAAGTTATAGTCATTGAACCAGGTTTTTTCACACCTCTCATTGTCATACACATATGCTCAGCTTCAATTACAACAATTACTCCTTTTGGCTCTAAAGTTTCAAAAATTACATTTGCTAATTCATTGGTTATTCTTTCCTGCAACTGTGGTCTTTTGCATATGGTTTCTAAAGCTCTAGCTAATTTGCTTAACCCAGTTACTTTTCCATTATTAGGAATATAACCCATGTGGGCCCTTCCAAAAAAAGGTACCAAATGATGTTCACACATAGAATAGAACGGAATATCTTTAACTAATACCAATTCTTCATGATTTTCATTAAATATTTTTAACAAATGTTCAGAAGGGTTTTGACCCAAGCCTTGAAAAACTTCCTTATACATTTTTGCTACTCGCTTTGGGGTTTCCAAAATACCTTCCCTATTAATATCTTCTCCAATTGCTTCAAGAATCATTTTTACTGCTACTTCAATTTTGTCAGTATCTATTTCTACACTTTGGATTGTTTTTAAGCTCATATATTATTTCCACCTTACTAATTTATTCATAAAATGCTCTTATTTATACGCCTCGTTTATTTCCCCATACTAAAGCATGAAGTTGAGGTAATACTTTTGCATCATTCATTTCTTTACACTGTACAGCTTTTTCAATCAACCGTTCATATTTCTGTAATAAGTTTTTAATAAGCGCTGCATCATCCACCGTTTTCGTATCATCGTTCCCAACTTGTAAGAAAAATGGTACTTGCGGATATCGCTTGTGCACCTTTACTGCATATTCAAAATCATAATCTTCAAATACGACTACTTTTAAACTAAAATCTTTTCTTACTAATTTATGAATAATAGAATCTAGCATCGTAAAATCTGTTTTCATCTTCGAACTTGGTGGTTTAGGCGAAATTGTCACTTCATCAATTTGAAGTAACCATTCTTGCCACTTACTCCCTTGCGTCTCAATCGCTGTACGAATTCCATTCTCTTTTAATACAGTAAGAAGAAACTGAATATTTTTCAGCAAAACGGGATTCCCACCTGAAATTGTAACGTGAGAAAAATTTTCTCCACCAATTTCAACAAGTTCATTCCAAATTTCTTCTGGCGCCATTTGTCTAATTTGTTCTTTTGTTGAGCCATCCCATGTAAAGGCTGAATCGCACCAAGAACAGCTATAGTCACAACCTGCTGTGCGAATGAACATCGTTTTTTGCCCGATAACCATTCCTTCTCCTTGAATGGTTGGACCAAATATCTCCAAAACAGGAATCTTACTCATCGAGTATCCACTCCCGTCTTACTTCTGCATAACTCGTTGGTGTTTCAAAGAGACGTACGAATTCGACACGAGCTCCTTTATATTCTTCTGCTCGATTCCCTTTTGTTAATGCTTCCGCCATCTTTTCATAAATCCAGACGACCATATTTTCCGCAGTCGTATTCATCACTGGTAATGTTTCATTTAAATAGCGATGATCCAAATAAATCTCTATTTCATTTTTCCAAATTTCTTTTATATCTCCAAAGTCAATTGCAAGTCCAATGTCATTTACATATCCACTAATACCAAATACAACTTTGTATGTATGACCATGTAAATTTTTACATTTCCCTTCATAACAGTGCAAATGGTGTGCTGCATCAAATGTAAATTCCTTGCTGACCATTACTCTTTTATTATGGTATTTTAATTGCTCACGCTGAATATCCTTGTCCATTTTTTGCAAATTTTCTACAATGCGAAATCCGAAAAAGTTTTCCATTATTCATTCCCTCCTTCGCGTTCTTGTAGATACGTATCTAAACCTGCTTTACGAAGTTGGCACGCTGGACATTCACCGCAACCATTACCAATGATTCCGTTATAACATGTTAAAGTTTTTTCTCTAACAAACTCGAATGCTCCAAGTTCATCTGCTATTTTCCATGTCTCTGCTTTATCAATCCACATAAGTGGTGTATGAATGACAAACGGATATTCCATTGATAAATTTAATGTAACGTTTAAAGATTTCACAAACACATCACGGCAATCTGGATAACCACTAAAATCAGTTTCACATACACCTGTTACGATATGGTGTGCTCCAACTTGTTTTGCTAATACAGCAGCAAATGATAAGAATAGTAAATTTCGCCCATCTACAAATGTCGATGGTAATTCACCTTCTTCGTGTGTAATCTCCATATCTGTTCTTGTTAACGCATTTGGAGCTAGCTGATTTAGTAGGCTCATATCTAGCACTGTATGTTTAATGCCAAGCTCGTTCGCAATTTCCGCTGCACAATCAATTTCTAACTTATGACGTTGATTGTAGTTAAATGTTACAGCTTCCACCTCCGCAAACTGTTGCATTGCCCAAAATAAACATGTTGTGCTATCTTGCCCACCACTAAAAACAACTATTGCTTTATCATTAGAGTACATTTTATTCTCCCCTTAACTACTTGCACTGTTATAATATCTTAAGGCAAACTTCCAAAAATAAATTGAAATAATAAAAAATCCAATAGAATAACCCATTAACACGAATACATCGTTTAGTTCTAATCGACCAATTAAAGCATAAGTTGGAATATTACTAACAATAACAATAGGAAAAACAAATAAAAAAACAAATCGACTTATTCCTTTATATAAGGAAGATGGGTATCTAAGTAATGTCATAGTACCAAGAAATAACTCATGCATACCTTCAACTTTGGTTAACCATATTGATAAAGTCATTAAAATAAACCACAGAGAATACGAGAGTAAAATCCCTAAAAACAATAGACCCAAGAAAGAAAATCCATTTACAATACTAACACTCTCTCCCTTTTGTAATAATGCATAACTAATTAACAGTACGGCTGGTAAACAGTTCCCTAAATTCCCTAAATCAAGCTTTCTTAATGAAACTAGAAACTGACTATTGATAGGTTTAAACAATATATGATCTAAACTTCCTTGGTTAACTAAACTCGGTATATACGGTAGATTATTAATAAACAGAGTAAACATCAAAGATTTTATCAACTCACTTGTTCCAATTAGCAAATAAATATCATTTGTATTCCAACCATTAATATTACCAAAACTATCAAATATACTATTAAAAAATATTAATGTAACAATGAACCAAACAACGCTATCTAATATATTTAAAAAAAAGTTAACTCTATACATCATAATATTACTTAAATTAATTTTAAGAATTGCTTTTAACATTTTTAAATATCTAATCATATTTATGCACCAACAGATTCATATTTATTTAACCCCTTCTTCCAAAGTACTCTAATAAGGACATAGAAAACTAAGGACCATATCACTTGTAAAATTAATCCATTTACAATTTCAGTGCCACTTAAATTTCCTAAATATACATTTACCGGAAAGTGAATCAAGTATGAAAAAGGTAAAAACTGAGTTATTGTATTTAACGGGGCTGGTAAAAATTCAAGCGGAATAAGCGATCCAGATAATAATTCTAATACTATATCTACAGTAAAGAAAAAGGATGATATCTCTACAAAGTAAAATGAGAAGAGTGATATCAAATAATAAATCATATAATATAGTATTAATGCTCCTACTATTGAAAGAATGAACAGGAAAGTATATTTTAAAGTAGGCAAAAGGAAATAATCCCTGTTCAGGAATATTATCGGTATTATCGGTATCACTGACATCAGTACCTGAATAATTTTGTTACCTAAATTATGACTAAACCAATATCCAAAATATGAAAATGGTTTTGTAAGATATTTTGATAATTCACCGGATTGTATTTCCTCATTTATCGACCAGTGCATTTCAGGAATTAGTAAAAGTTCAATTAACTTAGCAATTATTACATAAGTAATCATCATTTCAAGAGTATAGCCTTGAATATTGTTTTGTGTTTCAAAGAGAGAATGCCACAATAGTATTAAAGCCACAAGCGGTATTAAACCAAAAATCATATATAATACAACATTCATGCGATACTGAAAAACCGCTTGAAATGAAAGCATCATTGGTTTTAAATACTTCTTCATACTGTTATTTTCACTCCAGTCGATTCCATTGAATAAATATCTTCAATGAGGTCTTGTGATGACATTTCAGTCAAATTGTAGTCAATAACATTGAATTCTTTTAATATGCTAGATATGGTCTCGTTCACTAGCTTATCTTGAATTTTTATTGTTACACTAAATTTGTCCGATTCTTTAACTTCTCCATATTTCTTAAGATCTTGAGAATTTATTTCATTCTCAAAGCTAAGAGATATATATTTATAACTCTTAATTTCTTCTTTTATTTTTTTGAAATTGTTATTAAAAACAACTTCTCCATTCTTCAATATTATTAATTCTTCACATAACTCATATATATCTGGGAAATAATGGCTAGTTATTATAACTGTTGTATTTCTTTCTTTGCAATAATTCTTGAGAAAATTTCTAATATTCTTTTGAGCAAGAAAATCCAATCCAATAGTCGGTTCATCTAAAAATAATATCTTAGGTGAGTGTAAGATTGAAGCAATTAACTCACATTTCATTCTCTCTCCTAACGATAGATTCCTTACTGGCGATTTAAGAATTTCTGATACCCCAAGATTTTCAGCTAATTCATCTACATTCTTTCTAAACTCTGTATCAGACAGTTCATATATTTCTTTATGTAATAAAAATGTTTCGTAAGGGGAAAGATCCCACCATAACTGATTCTTTTGGCCTAAAACAACGCCAATTGACTTTAAAAAATCTTTCTTCTTATTATGGGGGTTAAATCCATTTACCAAAATTCTCCCGGAAGTTGGTTTAATTAACCCAACCATTGCTTTCATTAAGGTAGACTTACCAGCACCATTCGCGCCAATAAGCCCTATTATTTTACCTTCTTTTATTTTGAATGACACATCACTTAAAGCAGTAACCTTGACCTTTTCTCTTTTAAATAAACTCTTGAAAGAGTTTATTAATCCTTCTTCAATCTTTACTCTTTCAAAAGTTTTTGATACATTTTCAATTTCAATGATATCCATCTTCTCTCTCCTTCTTACTACTTACTTACCACTCTAAAAACTTCTGCAAATTGCACTCCTGCCTGCATACCTCTATAAGAATTTAACCCCAAAACTCCATCAACCAAATTTAATGTTTTAAGTTGTGATTCGTATTTTTTAATTGATGCTTTTTTCAGTTCAATAAACCTGGTAATATCTTTTACAACCTGATAGTTTTTCATGGGAGTCCATACTTCATACTGTAAACACATCCTTATATAAGGAGCACAATCCTCTTTTAAGAACCCTGATTGACACAGGAATATTGCTTCTGATACAACTTCATTTACTATTCGATGATCCCTATCACTTTCCATATCATGGGGGAAATAAATAAAATTAGGCTTATATAGAGAGATTTCGTGAATAATTTCTTCCACAAAATCTAAAGAATACACAAGTGATCTGTCTGGTTTCTTTAAAAATTTAACATTTTCTTTTTCTATCCCTAATGTATTACAAGCTTTTATACACTCGTTCTCTCTATTTGAAACAATTTCATTTAAATCCCCTACACCTCCAGATAAATCTCCTTTTGTAATTATTATTACTTTTATATGTTCACCCTTACCAATAGCTTGAGCAATTGTTCCACCACAGCCAATGACTTCATCGTCATGGTGTGGCGCTATAACTAAATGTTTTTTTACTATATCCTTCATTCAGCATCACCTTTATTGAACAGGTAAATCATTTACCTATTATTTTAATTAAAAATTATTTACTCTGGAGTCCCTATATATACTAACTGGATACATTTTATTTCCACTAGAAAAATATACTTTTTTAAGAGCGTCTATTCGCACTGTATATCATTAAAATTCTACCCTTACTTCCTACATTCATACACCATAAATTCACTATTCCTCCCAAAAGGATTTTTATTGTAATCACCATAAAATTTTTTTATATTGAATCCTTCTATTTCTAAGAGATACTGCATTTCGGATGGTAAAGTATATTTTGCAAGAAATCTAAATTCTTTTTTACTTAATAAATTATCTGCTATGTCATAAACCTCAAAATAACAAGTGGTTTCAATTATTTGCTTATAATGATCTGCTTTTACGACATCCCATGATTTAACTTTATAATTTTTAAAATTCTCCCCTTTAATAGGACTATTTCCTCCATCACTCACTCTCTTAGAATAAGGAAGAATAGTTGGAGGTGTAATAATATCGAAAACAAAAATCCCGCCTTCTTTTAATAGTAATTTAATATTTCTAAGAGCTAATTTTTGTTGTGACGATGTAAGTAAATATTCAAATACACCACCAGACATAAATATAAAATCAAATTTTCTTTCAGACTTAAAATCTGTAGCAGAAGAAACCTTAAATTCTATTTTATCCTTAATATTTGGCATCTCATCTAGCTTCTTACTAGCTTTTTCAATCATTCCTGCTGATATATCAACACTAGTTACATTAGCGCCTTTTTCAGCAAGAATAAAAGATAATCTACCAGTACCGCACCCCAAATCTAAAACTTCATCATTTGGTTTTACCAAACCACTGTAAAAATCAAAAATACCATCAGGTTCCGGGATGATAATGTCGTATAATTCAGAAATTTCATCGTATTGTTGCTGCATTGTTTTCCTCCTTAATGTATTTCTTTTTCATATCCCCTATAAAAGGCAATCTGCCAAAATACGAGATAGAAAGCAGTTAAATAACCGTATTTTTTCTTGATATACTTATATGAGTTAATAATCGACCTTAATTTATTTTTAGGTTCATAATAACCATTTTTTTGTTGTAAAACCCCACGTGCATGACCTATCCCATAATTAAATGAACTTTTCAAATCTTGCTTAATGCTTAACTCTGGATGAATAATTCTTGCATTATCATCATATAAAATCTTAAGACTTGCAGATTTAACTCTAATATCAAAATCATAATCCTCTGTCCAAGATAAATTCTCATCAAAATAATATCCATTTACCTTCGCTAAGATTCCTTTATTAAATGCCAATGGAGGTGAATATGCATTTTTTTTGCAAGTATGTATATGTCTTGCACGTGCAATGATTTTTCCAATTTTGCTGTTAAATGAAAACATCACTCTTCCTTTAGCTAAAGATCCTGCATCTAATAATTTATATAACTTATTGATGGTACCTGGCATAAAAACACAATCTGAATCCATAATTAACACATTATCTTTACTAGAAATTTCAATTCCATAATTATATGCTTTTGCTAAATTAGGTGTAGGTAATTCGCCAATTACTGCATCGCTAGAATAGGCGATTTTTTTTACTTCTTCGGTTGCACCATTTAAGACAACGACAACCTCTACATTTTCATCAATACTCTTTAAACACTTTTCTAATCTAATATCGTTATAAGCTGGTATTACAATTGATAGATTCAACATATCTACTCACCTTATTTAAACAATTATCCATACTACTCAGAACTTCATCTAAACAATAAAATTCCCCTGAATCCTTTAACTCGACTAATTTATCTTTATTATTTCTATATGTTTCTATATCTGGGGTTAAAAGAAAAGTAATTCCTAATTCCTTACAAATATCTTTAATTGCAGGAGCCATTGAATATTTTTTTACCGGTACACCATATTGTACTACTACATCGTATGAATTTGATTCTAGGTATCTCCTAATTCTTTGTATCAATACATCCCTATATTCTTTCATCAATTCTTCGTAAATTACTGGATCCTCAATATCTTCCATCCAATCGTATGCACAAAAAGTAGGGTTCATTTGGTATTCATATGGTATAACTCCCGCATTTGATAGAATAATTGGATGAACCATAGGGTATTTATTTGTAACTTGTCTAATTTTTTTACCAATATATGAAAAATCATATGGTTTAGCCCAAGTACAAACTTGTAAAAAAGCAATTCTTTTCCCCTGAGGCTTTTCGTAATAATCCCCACAAAAATATTCCTGCCATGTATTGAACTCTTCATGCTGAATATACTTTGAGCAAGCTCCTCGTTTAAAAATTGTTTCCTCTTTTATTAAATCTAATAGTATATATTCTGGGTAGTTAGGATAACTTTTTTTATTAAGTAACAAATCCTCTATCATTCCATCTTTTAGATTAGAATAATTTCTATTTCTCAAAATCTCTCCTCCTTTATTTAATAATCAAAAATGAACCTAATAAAAGGGCATCCACCTCTGATCCATAAAATGACCTAATAGCATCACTTGGGTTACAAATAATTGGTTCTTTTCCTACATTAAACGATGTATTCATAACTGCAGGAATTCCTGTTTTCTGGTAAAAGTTGCGGATTGTTTCATAATAATCAGAATTCATATCCCTCGTAACTACTTGAGCCCTTGTTGATCCATCAACATGAACAATTGCTGGAACTAAATGATGTACCTCTTTTTTAACAGTAGAATTTAACAGCATATAAGGGTTATTTATTTTTTCTTCTAATACTACAGAAGCGTTTTCATCTATGATGCTGGGAGCCAATGGTCTCCATTGCTCTCTTTTCTTAATAGTATTTACTTTATTTAACATATCCCTCCTCTGAGGGCTAGCTATTATGCTTCTATTTCCTAAAGCTCTAGGGCCGAATTCCATCTTTCCAGAAAATCTTCCTATTACCTTATTTTGAATTAATAACTCGGAGCATTTATCATATTTGTTAGAGCCTAATTCTATATATGATAGATTATATTTTTTTAATATATTTAAGATACCAGAATCAGGAAATTC
Source organism: Bacillus cereus group sp. N21 (assembly GCF_016483395.1). NCBI lineage: Bacteria > Bacillati > Bacillota > Bacilli > Caryophanales > Bacillaceae > Bacillus > Bacillus cereus group sp. N21. Next base: position 2,501 of record NZ_JAEHBX010000099.1, on the reverse strand, counting down.
CGGACCAGAATATACATGATCTTCAGTGAACTTAGGCGTTATACCATTTTCGGCAAGAAACCATGAAGCTGCTCCAATACTTACCCCACTATCTGAAGCACCTGGTTGAATGTACAAACTATCCACTTCTGGTAAATCAGCTATCATTCTATTCGCTATACAATTTAATGCTACTCCTCCCGAAAGACACAAATTATCTATTCCAGTTAGATTAATAGCTTTTTTTACAAGCTTAACAATTGCTCTTTCCAAGGCTGCCTGACCTGAGGCTGCAATATTTTTATATCCCATTACCGATGAATTCATTAATAGTATTGAATCTATTGGATTATATTCATACTTAATATAATTAGGAGCAATCTTTGTTATACTATTAATAACTTTTATCCAATCTTTTAATACCGAAAAATATTTACCATTCATACTAACTGTATTTTTATTTGGTTTCAAAGGGTTTTCCAGTATATCAGGAAATTCAAATATTCCTTCCCCATATGAAGATAGGCCCATTAACTTCCCTTCATTATGCCTCCCTAAACCTGAAAATACAGTTAATGCTTCATAAAAAATACCTAAAGAATGTTCCAGCGGGTATTTTTCTAGTACTTCTATTTTATTACCTTTTCCTTTTGCTATCGTTATTGACTCTTCTTCTCCACTTCCATCAATAACTATTAGGGTAGCTTCATTGAATCCCGAACTAAAAAACGCACCAGAAGCATGTGCCAAATGATGAGAACACATATGAATTTTGGGATCTTTATCTCTCTTAAAAATTCCCTTCGGAAAAACCTTTTCAAGACAATCTTCTTTGTTAAGCTTCTTTGAATACTTCTCAAAATATAATTGCTCTACATCCCAACCCATAACAATATGATCTACTTCATTTGGAGTAATTTCAGCTTCCTTTAAACAATAAGCTATTGAATTATATGGAATTTTATCTAATGCCTTTTTTTGACGAATAAATCTTTCTTCTTCAGCTGCAGCTATTAATTTACCATTATAAAATAAACACGCACTTGCATCATGAATATCAAAGTCCCACCCATTGACTCCTAAAACATACATTATTTTACCTCGCAGTTATTTTATATTTTTCTTCTAATCTCATAATATTCTTGCGGAAAAAGGGTTGGTTTATCTATTAATCGTACAAAAACTAACATGTCTGTTTGAATATACAAATTATGGTATGTATCTTTAGAAAAACCAATGCCATCTAAGTCCTTTTTTATTAATTCTTCATCAATGTAAGGCTCTTCAGCCACTTTATAAGAACTTAAATCGTGAATAATTTCTTTTAAATAAAAACCTAAAGATGTCAAGAAATTCTGCAAATAAACCGCCCTATTACCTAATCTTTTAACACTTATATTTAAAAAAATTAAATCACCCTTTTGACCTTTTAATAATTCATTAGCTCTATTTAACCACAAATCTAACCCTCTACCATCATCTATAGGGTCACAATGTATTGCATCATACTTATTCCTTAAATCTTCCATAACTTCATTTCTAACATCAAAATTATAAAACTTAATATCATTGTTTGTATGTTTCAAACATTCAATTAACTCTTCGTCAATATCTCCTACATCTATTTCTCTGTTTTTATATTGTTTAAGGGCTAAACTTGTATAATCATCATCTCCACAAAAAAAGATATTTTTATTAGACGATAACTCTTGATTTATTATTTCAGCTCTCCTCAACGAACTATCCCAAGTAGCTTTAAATTGAGCATATTTTTTTTTGTTTATTTTATTCTCATATCCTGTATTACGAAGAGGGGTTGGTTCATATAAAATACTACTTGTTAACTCTTGTGAAAACCTTATTTTATTTTCTATAATTTCAACTAAATTTCTTTCTTTTAATACTTTTAATAATCTTAAAGCCAAACTTAAAGTCCCAGTTATTTTGACTAGATCATCTAAAGTATCTACAGTATTAATGGACTTCCAAATTATAAATTCGAATTGTTTTTCACTAATTTCATACCATTTTTTCCAAAAATTCAAAAGTACCCCTCTGTTTTTTAATTTTGGTACTTTATCTAACTCTTCTTCATAGTCTAATTCAATAAATCTTTCATATAATAAAATAATCTTATTTTCTTTCATTCTGTATACCCTACCTTAAAAAAAGTTACATATACAGTTAAACTGCATATGTAACCTCCTTATTTTAAAACTTAACCTAATGTCTTGCCTGCACGAATTAGTAAATCCTCTTCATCTAATTCAAGATCTTCAAGCTCTAACATTTCTTCATGAATATATTCCTTTTCCATTTCACATTCCCCCCTTATATAGATAATTGTGTAATTCAAATATTTGCAACAGATCTGCACCACCAATATTATCATAAGGATAGAATTTTCTGATAAATAAAAAAATTATATTTATGGATAAAATTCATTCAGAAAATTAAGTAAAATTTTTCCTGATAAAACAATACCAGGACTGTCTCTTATACACATCTGACGCTGCCGACGA
>NZ_JAEHBX010000098.1:0-13396 GCF_016483395.1 Bacillus cereus group sp. N21 | reverse complement strand
CGTTTCATTCCTCATCCATTCAGTAGTGACCCGGGAGCGCGATTATATCGGACAGGAGACTTAGCGAGATACTTGCCGGATGGAAATCTAGATTATCTTGGGCGGATTGATCACCAGGTGAAAATCCGTGGTTTCCGAATTGAGATCGGGGAAATTGAATCTGCTTTAAACGCACATGCATCCGTAAAAGAGGCTGTTGTAATTGTTCGAGAGGATCAGCCGGGTGATAAACGATTGGTGGCATATGTCGTGGGTGATGGGAATGTAGGTGAGTGGAGAGATTATCTCAAGGCGGAACTACCAAGCCATATGGTTCCTTCAGGATTTGTGATGATGGAAGCTATTCCACTAACTGCTAACGGTAAAGTTGATCGCGAGGCCTTTCCTGTACCAGAGGAGAGGGAAATTGAAAGTGAATGTGTTGCACCCCGGAATGGTAAAGAAGAAACACTGGCTACCATTTGGAAGCAAGTATTAGGGATTAAAAAGGTGGGAATCCATGATAACTTCTTTGAAATTGGTGGGGACTCGATTCTCAGCATTCAGATCATATCACAAGCGAGTCAATTGGGATTAAAACTTACACCCAAGCAAATGTTTGAATGCCCAACGATTGCCGAGTTGGCGCAAGTAGTCAAAGAAGATCAGGGAGTACAAGCGGATCAGGGGGTTGTGACGGGAGAGGTACCGTTTACTCCAATTCAGTATTGGTTCTTCGAGCAAGAACATCCGCGTCCACAACATTGGAATCAATCGATGCTTTTAAGAGTAAGAGAGAGATTGGATGTGGAGTTATTAGAGGAAGCCCTATTAAACTTACTCAAACATCATGATGCCTTACGTTTCCGGTATGAACAGTTACCAAATGCAACCTGGAAGCAGAGAAATGAGGGAATCGATGAACAGTCTGTACTTCGTGTGGTAAAGCGGAACGATGCTGATCAACAAGCGTGGAATCAAGTGATACAAGAAGAGATGGATATCACTCAAGCCAGTTTCAATTTACTTACAGGGCCGTTGATGAAAGTAGTGTACTTTGATGACGGTTCGAATGGGAACGATCGATTATTCTGGACGATTCATCATTTAGTAGTAGATGGGGTATCATGGCGAATTCTATTGGAAGATTTACAGGCCGTATACAACCAGATGAAACAAAATCAGAAGGTTCAGTTACCTGCGAAAAGTACATCCTTTAAAGAATGGTCGGAACGACTACAGGCATACAGTGAGTCAGATCTTTCAAAAGAAGTAAAAGATTATTGGCATGAACAGGCAGAAAAACAAGTGATGACGATTCCGATGGACTACCCTATACAGGAAACGACAGAAGCATCGATTGATCAAGTGACGATAACGTTGGGAGTAGAAGAGACCCACGCGTTGTTACAAGAAGTTCCGATGACTCATAAGACAAGGATTAACGAGGTACTATTGACGGCATTAGTACAAGCTATAGCTGACTGTACAAATCAGCATAAGGTTTCTGTTCACTTGGAAGGACATGGGAGAGAAGAGGTGATTGAAGGCGTTGATCTATCGCGGACAGTGGGTTGGTTCACGAGTATTTATCCCGTTCACCTTGATCTTCAAGGAACAACAACACCTATTGAGGGATTAAAGGCTGTGAAAGAGCAATTGCGTCGAATTCCGAATCAGGGCATTGATTATGGCATTTTACGCTACTTGAGCAGAGAATTGCTTCCGTTTTATCAGCAGCAAAAACCATCAATAAGCTTTAACTATTTGGGACAATTTGATCAAGTGTTTTCCAAAGAATCTTTGTTTATGCAAGAGACAGGGTTTACACGCTTAGACCATGCTCCAGAATCGAAACCATCTCACCCGATTGATGTTGTTGGTATGGTGAAAGATGGGAAGTTACATTTTGTTTGGATGTATAGTAGAAAACAGTTTTCTAGATTGACGATTAAAGCGATAGCAGATGCCATGTTGAATCAACTTCGTCTACTGATAAATCCACCAACGACAGAGTCTGCTTTTACGGTATCTGACTTTGCTGATGCAGAGGCTCTTACGGAAGAAAGCTTGAGTAAAGTATTACTTAAATTAACAAAGAAGAGGGTGTAACGATGGGGGACGTTATCGATATATACGGATTATCACCTTTGCAAAAAGGGATACTGTTTCATACTTTATATGATCAAGATGATGAGCATTCTTTTTCCTACATTGTACAGGTAGGTTTCTTACTCGGTGATCGATTGGATGTTGCTACTTTCGAAAAGGCCTGGGAATACGTCATTCACCGACATGAGATTCTACGTTCTGTTTTTGTGTGGGAGGAAGTAGAAAAGCCATTGCAAGCTGTTTATCAACGTCTTCCTTTTACTATTCGTCGAGAAGACTGGAGCGCTCTTTCATGTGGAGATAGGGAAAAGAAATTACACCAGTTTTTGAATGCTGATCGGAGAAAAGGTTTTTTGTTAGACGAAGCACCGTTGATGAGAATCACTGCGATTAAAGAAGCAGAAGAAGAAACGAGAATCATTTGGACGCATCATCATATTTTGTTGGATGGGTGGAGTGTGTCCCTGATTTTCGGTGAAGTGATGGGAGTTTATCTCAAGATGATAAAGGGAGAAGCATTCGATCTTCCAAAGTCTCTTCCCTATAAAAAATATATCCAGTGGATTAATAAACAAGATCGAAGTAAAGCTGAGAAATTCTGGACAGAAGAATTAAAAGGATTTCATGCACCTACGCCATTAGCGATGGAAAGAAGTGACCAGGGGCAGGAGAAGGGTTATGGAGAGAGCGTTTATCAGCTATCTGAGGAACTGACTGAAACTTTACAAGAGTGGGTACGAAATAGTCAGCTAACATTAAATACGTTAGTGCAAGGAGCCTGGGCTTACTTGATGAGCCGGTATAGCGGTGAAAGCGATATCGTATTTGGTGTGACTAGCTCTGGACGTCCTACTGAATTAGCAGGGGCAGAGAAAATGGTTGGTCTATTCATTAACACATTGCCTACCCGAATTCATGTAAAGAATGATACATCAGTAGTAGACTGGCTCCGTAAGATACAGATGAAAGAAATGGAACGGAGACAATACGAGTATAATTCGTTGGTCGATATTCAAGGGTGGAGTGAAGTTCCAAGGAGCAGTACTTTATTTCATACCTTGTATGTGTTCGAAAATTACCCGATCCAAGGAGAGCGCAATGCTGATTTAAGATTACTAGAGGTCCAAAGTGCAGAACAAACAAATTATCCTTTGACGCTCATTGCAATGCCAGGTAAGGAATTTACTTTGAAGTTGATGTATGACCGCCATCATTTTGATGAAGAGACCATTCATCGGATTCAGGATCATCTATCGCAAACATTAATTCAGATGACGAAAAGCTCAGATTCAAAGCTATCCGAAATTACCCATTTAACAATGGAAGAGCAGGTACAACTGCTAGAGAAATGGAATGATACCCAAGTAGAATATTCATCTGAAAGCATGATTCATACGTTATTTGAGCAGCAAGTGGAGAAAACGCCAGAAGCGATCGCGGTTATTTATGAAAATGAGAAACTTACCTATAGAGAGCTGAATGAGCGTGCTAATCAGCTAGCTCACTATTTACAGAAGCGTAGTGTGGGTCCAGAGTCTTTAGTCGGTGTATATATGGAAAGATCGCCAAAAATGATGATAGCGTTGCTAGGGGTTCTAAAGTCAGGAGGAGCGTATGTTCCACTTGATCCTACGTATCCCGAGAATCGGCTACGCTATATATTAGAAGATGCTAGAATCGAAGTACTAGTGACGCAAGAAAAGTTAGAAAAAATAGGTATATCCGAACAAATCGAAACAATTTGTATGGATCAAGATCGCATTGCGATTGAACAGGAAGAACCGATCGCATGTACAAGCAGTGTAACAGGAAAAAATTTAGCATACGTTATGTATACTTCAGGATCTACAGGTAATCCAAAGGGAGTGATGATTGAGCATCATTCGGTGATTAATTATCTTGAATGGATGCAACATCAATATCCACTCTCTGAAAAGGATGTGGTCTTGCAGAAAACACCATTCTCATTTGATGTATCGGTGTGGGAGTTATTTTGGGGTATTAGTGTAGGAGCATGTGTATCCTTCCTGCCTCCAGGTGGAGAAAAGGATCCTTCTATAATAGCTGAAGTGATAGAGAAGCATCAGGTTACTGTTGTCCAATTTGTTCCTTCGATGCTATCTGTTTTCTTAGATCATTTCGATCATATTGATTTGAAACTGAAATGTTCGTCCGTGCGTCATGTGTTTTCCGGTGGGGAAGAGCTAAGTCCAGGGTTGGTTAGACGATTTCAACAGCACTGGGATCAGAGCGGACAAGTAAAATTGACCAACTTTTATGGACCAACAGAAGCAACCATTTACGTGAATGCATTTGACTGTCAACCTCATCAAGAATTTGTTTCTATTGGTAATCCAATACAAAATATTCAGCTGTATGTATTAGATCAGAATCAGTGCTTGCAATCGATAGGGATAGAGGGTGAGTTGTATATTGGTGGTGCAGGTTTAGCACGTGGTTACTTAAACCGACCTGATCTCACTGCTGAAAGATTCGTTCCGCATCCGTTTCAATTAGGAGAACGGCTATATCGAACCGGAGATTCAGTAAGATATCTAACTGATGGGAATTTAGAATTTATAGGCAGAATGGACCATCAAGTGAAAGTGCGTGGCTTTCGGATTGAGCTTGGAGAAATTGAAGCGACTTTAGAAAGGCATTCGTCTATTAAAGAGACTGTCGTGCTAGTGAGAGAAGATCGCCCTGGTGATCAGCGATTGGTAGCGTATGTGATAAGCGATGGAAATATCCAAAATTGGCGAGCGTATCTCCAGGACCAATTACCGAATTACATGGTTCCAGCACACCTTGTAGAGTTGGAATATTTCCCACTTACTCCGAATGGAAAAATCGACCGAAAAGCCTTACCAGCGCCGGAAGGACAATCTATGGGAGAGTTTAACGTCCTACCAAGAACGTCATCGGAAGAGCTCATCGCCTCGGTTTGGAGTCAAGTGTTAGGAATAGAAAATATCGGCATTCAGGACTCTTTTTTTGAACGTGGTGGGCACTCATTACTCGCTACCCAAATCGTCTCTCGATTACAAGAAGCATTCCAGATCAAAATCCCGCTACGTGAACTTTTCAAGTACGATACGGTGGAGGCACTGTCGAAGCGACTGGATCAGTTGTGTAAAGGAGATAAAAAACGAGAGATTCCACCACTTGTACCTATGTCGCGGGAAGAATCTATTCCGCTTTCTTACGCACAGAAACGCCTATGGTTCATTGATCAATTAATGCCAAATAGTGCGATGTACAATATTCATGCAGCATGTCGACTGACAGGAAAATGGTCACTTGAAGCATTGGAGACGGGATGGAATCAGTTGATTGAACGTCATGAATCATTGCGGACGGTAATTCAAGAGCGAGAGGGTGAACCCGTTCAACAGGTTCAGTCGCATGTTTTCAGACCCCTCCCTCAAATGGATCTAACAACTCTCCCTCTGGAAGACAGAGAAAGAGAGTTGAAGCGGCTCGTTCAAAACGAGGCGGAGGAACCATTTCATTTGGGACAAGGTCCTTTGATCCGAACACGAATTTTGAAAGTGGACAAAGAGGAATGGGTACTTCTTTGTACGATGCATCATATTGTTTCGGATGGGTGGTCAATGGGAATCTTACTCGAAGAATGGATGGTTTTTTATGAAGGAGCCATTAGTGGAAAACCAGTTGAACTGAGGGAGTTACCTGTTCAATATGCGGACTTTGCCATGTGGCAAAAAGAATGGCAAAAAGAAGAGAATCTTGATCAGCACCTTCAATATTGGAAGGAAGAATTGGCTGGTGATTTACCGGTCTTGCAATTACCGATGGATCGTCCTCGACCTGCTGTTCAAACCCACCGTGGTGCAAGTCAATCTCTGATGGTGGCGAATTCCTTACGGGAAAAGCTCAAGGAATTAAGTCTGCAAGAAGGCTCCACCTTATTTATGACCTTGATGGCGGCGTATCAAAGCTTCCTTTCTCGTTATACGGGACAAGATGACATCTTGGCTGGAAGCCCGATTGCGAACCGGAATGTTAAAGAGATTGAAGGATTAATAGGTTTCTTTGCAAATACGTTGGTTTATCGAGCTGATTTCAGTGGAAATCCGACGTTCCAAGAACTTCTGTCGCAGATACGAAAAAAAGCACTAAAAGCATACGAGTATCAGGACATTCCGTTTGAGAAAGTGGTAGAAGCCGTAAAACCTGAACGGAATACCAGTCATTCGCCGATTTTCCAAACCATGTTTACCTTACAGAATATGAAACAAGAGTTACCTCAGCTATCTGAAAGAAACATGGAGCTGATGGAAAATCATACTTCGGTTGCCAAATTTGATTTGAGTTTATTTGCATCGGAGACGGAAGAAGGGTTATTGCTAACTTTTGAATATAATACCGATTTGTTTAATGCTGCAACTATTGAACGAATGGCAGGTCATTTTGAACATTGGTTATATGAAATTGTATCTCATCCAAAAGATTCACTATCAAAGCTGAATATGCTATCGAAAGCAGAATATAAGAGGTTACTAGAGGAATGGAATGACACAGGTGTCGTGGCCATACGTGAAAGCACGATTCATACATTGTTTGAGGAACAAGTGGAGAAAACGCCAGAAGCGATCGCGGTAGTGTGCGAAGATGAGGAGCTAACGTATCAAGAACTGAACGAACGCTCCAATCAGTTGGCCCATTATCTTCAAAAGAGGGGTGTGGGATGCGAATCATTGGTTGGGATCAGCGTTACACGTTCATCCGAGATGATTGTCGGTCTCTTAGGAATCATGAAAGCAGGAGGAGCGTATGTTCCGATTGATCCTGCGTATCCGGAGAGTCGGATACGGTATATTTTAGCGGATGCTCAAATCGAGGTACTGGTGACACAGGACAAGTTGCAGCAAAAAATGACGTTACCTGAATCGGTTAATATGATTTGTATCGATCGTGATCGAGCAGCGATCGAACAGGAAGTAACGACCGTATGTACGAGTGAAGTGACAAGCAATAACTTAGCTTATATCATCTATACCTCAGGATCCACTGGCAATCCTAAGGGAGTGATGATTGAGCATCGGAGTACGTTGGCAATGATCCATTGGGCACATCAAACCTATTCCCGACAGGAATTAGCAGGAGTGCTGGCTTCAACTTCACTATCCTTTGATCTATCGGTTTTTGAAGTATTTGTTCCTTTGACGAGGGGTGGCAAGGTAATTGTCGCTGAAAGTGCCCTTCATCTGGACAAGTTGTCTACGAAGGATGTGACCTTGGTCAATACTGTGCCATCAGCAGCGAAGGAACTGGTTCGAGCAAAGTTAATCCCTTCTTCGGTAAAAGTGATGAATTTGGCTGGAGAACCGTTGCCACAGTCACTGGTCCAGCACTTGTATGAGAGAAGTCCGATTGAAAAGGTGTACAACCTATACGGTCCATCCGAAGATACTACTTATTCTACGTATATGAAGCTAGAAAAGGGCGTCATGCACAAGGTGCCACCGATTGGTAGACCCATCTCTAACACAGAAGTATATGTACTCAGTGCAAACCAGCAAATGGTCCCGATTGGTGTAGTGGGTGAGCTTTACCTTGGGGGATCAGGCTTGGCGCGTGGCTACTTAAATCGCCCTGACTTAACAAACGAGCGTTTTATCCCGCATCCATTTAAAGAAGGGGAGCGAGTATATCGGACGGGAGATCTTGTGAGATATCTACCGGACGGGAATTTGGATTATCTCGGTCGGATCGATCATCAAGTGAAGATCCGTGGATTCCGGATTGAGCTAGGGGAGATTGAAGCGACGTTACAAAGTCATTCATCAGTTAACGAAGTCGTTGTGATGGTACGCGAAGATCATCCGGGTGATCAGCGTTTAGTTGCCTATGTAGTGGGAGAAGGAAATGCCCATGCGTGGCGTGATTATCTCAAGACCCAGTTACCAAATTACATGGTTCCGGCACACTTTGTCGAATTGACAGCATTCCCACTCACCCCAAATGGAAAAATCGATCGGAAAGCCTTACCTGCACCAGAGCGCAAGGAAGCAGAGGGTGGTTATGTTGCCCCTCGTACCCCTACAGAAGAAGCGATTGTTTCGATATGGCATCAAATTTTAGGCACTGAAAATATCGGGATTCATGATTCATTTTTTGAACTAGGTGGCCATTCATTACTCGCTACACAAGCTGTTTCTAATCTGAATGAAACCTTTGGAATTGAGTTACCACTGCATGATTTATTTATGTATACTACGGTGCAGGAATTGGCAGAACGGGTTAATCAGTTGCGCTGTAGTGGAAATGAGCAAACGCAGAATGATAGTAAGGAGAATGTAAGTTTTCAAGACTATATTCAAAATGAAGCAGCAGCGAGTAATGATGAAGAGTTACTTGAACTTCTTAAGCAATTGGAAGAGTTATCAGAAGAAGAAGCGCAAGATATATTCGAGAGAAACTTGGTTGAGGAAGGTGTGAAAAAATGAGAAGTGATTTACTTGCAAAGTTGAATTCGCTTTCTCCTGAGAAGAGAGCGTGGCTTCAGAAGCAGATGCAGAAAAAGGAGAATAAAGAAGCGCTTCCGTTGTCCTATGCACAACAACGTTTGTTGTTTATGGACCGATTTAACCCAAACAGTTCAGTATATAATATTCCGACAGTATGGCGTCTAAAAGGAAATTGGATACCTGAAGCATTGGAAAAGGGATTAAATCGACTCATTGAGCGTCATGAATCATTACGCACCGTTTTTAAGGAAGTTGGAGACCAACCTATGCAACATATTGTGGAATTCCTTCCTAGAAAACTACCTGTAGAGGATTATTCTCACCTTCCTCTGGAAGTAAAGGAAAAAGAGATAGAGAGCTTGATTGCTAGAGAAGCGCAGGATCCGTTTGATTTAATGAATGGCCCTTTGATTCGTAATCAACTGGTTCAATTAGGGAAAGAGGAATGGTTATTGCTATGTACCATGCACCATATTATTTCTGATGCGTGGTCCATCGGCATATTGATCAATGAATTGCTTGCCTTCTATGAGGAAGAAATGAGTGGGAAGCCTGCTGGACTAAGTTCGCTATCGATTCAATATGCAGACTTTGCGAAATGGCAAAGGCAGTGGTTGCAGGGTGAAGTGCTAGATCGACAACTTACGTATTGGCAGGAAGAATTGTCCGGTGAGCTTCCCATACTACAACTGCCAGTGGATCGCCCTCGACCGGTTACGCAAACGTACGCTGGGGACACGTATCATGTGATTCTTCCTCACACACTACTCAGTTCATTGAAGGATTTAAGTCGACGAGAAGGATCTACCTTATTCATGACCTTAATGGCTGCATATCAGAGCTTTCTTGCTCGCTATACGGGGCAAGAAGATATTCTTGTCGGAAGTCCGATTGCGAATCGGAACCATAAAGGAGTAGAGGGATTAATCGGCTTCTTTGTTAATACGTTAGTCTATCGAGCGGATCTCAGTGGAAATCCGACGTTCCGGGAGATTTTGTCTCAGATAAAGAAAAAGGCGTTGAAAGCGTATGAATATCAAGATATTCCGTTTGAAAAAGTGGTAGAAGCTGTACAACCTGAACGGAGTACGAGTCATTCGCCCATCTTCCAGACCATGTTTACGCTACAGAATATAAAACAAGAACGAATAGAGCTGTCTGGGAGAAGTTTGGAAATGATAGAAAGTAATATTTCCATCGCGAAATTTGATTTGAGTTTAACCGCTTATGAGGTGGAAGAAGGTCTATTTGTCTCTTTTGAATACAATACAGATTTATTTGACAGTAGAACCATTGCACGTATGGCAGGGCATTTTGAAAACTGGTTGAACGAAATTGTTCATCATCCAGATGAATCATTTACAAAGCTGTCGATGCTAGCGGACACAGAACAGAAGCAGCTCTTGGAAGAATGGAATGACACTGACGTAGTTTATTCACATGAGAGCATGATTCACGAACTGTTTGAGCAGCAGGTTGCGCGTACACCTGGAGCGGTGGCGGTAGTGTATGAAGGTGGACAGCTGACGTATCAAGAACTCAACGAGAAAGCGAACCAATTGGCACATTATTTACAGAAACGGGATATAGGACCTAAGTCATTGGTCGGTATATGTGTCGAGCGTTCACCCGAAATGATTATTGGTCTCTTAGGGATTCTCAAAGCAGGTGGGGCTTATGTCCCACTGGATCCGAGTTATCCTGAAAATCGCCTGAGATACATTTTAGAGAACTCGCAGATCCAAGTGCTTTTAACAAAGGAAGCGTTACAGGGTTGGTTGCCTGAAGGCATCCAAGCGATTTGTTTGGATCGAGATCAAGCAGCGATTTCTAAAGAGAGTAGCTTGGCACCAGTGAGCGGAGTGACAGCAAACAACTTGGCGTATATCATTTACACTTCGGGTTCGACAGGGAATCCGAAGGGAGTGATGATTGAACACCACTCGGTTATCAACCGATTACAGTGGATGCAAAAAAACTATCCATTATCTGAACAGGATACGATTCTTCAAAAAACGCCGTTTTCGTTTGATGTCTCTGTCTGGGAATTATTTTGGTGGTCATTTGTAGGAGCACGTGTTTGTTTACTTCCACCGGGTGGCGAGAAGGATCCTGCAATGATTGAGGAGTGTATTGAGCGATATCGCGTGACCACGATGCACTTTGTTCCGTCGATGTTATCTACTTTCTTGGATTATATGGAACAATTCAAAGCGAAAAAGGACGTATCGTCTTTGTGTCAGGTTTTCACCAGTGGAGAAGCGTTAAATACCGAACAAGTTCGCCGGTTTAAGGGTGTGTTTTATGATTCTCAGCAAACGAAGTTAAGCAACTTGTATGGTCCTACAGAAGCGACTGTAGATGTCACTTACTATGATTGTGATTTAGAAAAAGAACCGTTGCTTATTCCGATTGGTCGTCCGATTGATAATACCGAATTGTATGTGCTAGATCAAAGCCAACAGGTGGTACCGATAGGTGTGGCTGGGGAACTTTACCTTGGTGGTGTAGGCTTGGCACGTGGTTACTTCAATCGTCCAGAGTTAACTGCTGAACGTTTTATTCCGCATCCATTTAAGGAAGGGGAACGGCTCTATCGGACGGGGGACCTGGTGAGGTATCTGAATGATCGCAATGTGGAGTATATCGGAAGAATAGATAACCAAGTGAAAATCAGAGGATTCCGGATTGAGCTGGGAGAGATTGAAGCGGTCCTACACGATCATTCATCTGTGAAAGAGGCTGTTGTGTTAGTGAAGGAAGATCATCCTGGAGACAAGCGGTTAGTAGCTTATGTGGTGGGTGAAGGAGACACTGGAGAATGGCGTGAGCACCTCAAGACGCAATTACCGAATTACATGATTCCGGCATACTTTGTCGAGATGGAAGTGATGCCACTCACTCCGAATGGCAAAATCGATCGCAAAGCCTTACTGGCATTGGATGGACAGCCCATGAGCGTAAATATTGTCTCACCGCGAACACCAGTGGAAGAGCTCGTCGCATCGGTATGGAGTCAAGTGTTAGGCATAGAAAATATTGGTGTTCAGGATTCCTTCTTCGAGCTTGGTGGCCACTCGCTACTCGCTACCCAAGTTGTCTCACGTTTACAAGAAGTCTTCCAAATCGAACTACCGGTGCGTGAACTTTTTGAGTTTACAACGGTGGAGGCACTGGCGAAGCGACTGGATCAGTTGCATAAAGGGGACAAAAAACGAGAGATTCCACCGCTTATGCCGATGGAACGGGGAGAAGCCATTCCGCTCTCTTATGCCCAACAGCGCCTGTGGTTTATTGACCAATTCACGCCTAATAGTGCACTTTATAATATGCCGATGGTATGCCGTCTTACAGGAAATTGGGTACCTGAAGCATTGGAGACGGGATGGAATCAGCTGATAGAGCGTCATGAATCTTTGCGAACGGTGTTCCATGAAATGGATGGTCATCCTGTGCAGCAGATTCAACCGTATGCTTTCCGGTCCCTTCCTCAAATGGATTTAACTATGCTTTCTCCGGAAGAGCGAGACGCAGAAGTTAATCGTTTAATTCAGCAAGAAACAGAAGTGCCATTTGACTTAGGAGAGGGCCCACTGATTCGGACAATCGTCTTGCGAGTGGGAGAAGAGGAATGGATCCTCCTCTGCACCCTGCATCATATCGTTTCGGACGGATGGTCGATGGGAGTCCTACTTGAAGAATGGATAGCTTTCTATGAGGAAGCAACGGATGAGAAGGTAGCAGAACTTGAACCATTACCGATCCAATATGCGGACTTTGCTCAGTGGCAAAAGGGATGGTTGAAGGAAGAAGTGCTTGAACAGCAACTCCACTATTGGCAGGAAGAATTGTCTGGTGAGCTTCCTGTGCTACAACTGCCGATGGATCACCCGCGTCCTGCGGTGCAAACCCATCGTGGATCGACACACACTGTGTTGCTGTCACGTTCGTTACGCGACAAACTGAACGAATTCAGTCGTCAAGAAGGGTCGACGCTCTTTATGACCCTGTTGGCTGCGTATCAAAGCTTCCTCTCCCGTTATACAGGACAAGAAGATATTCTCGTCGGAAGTCCAATTGCGAATCGTAATTACAGAGAGATTGAAGGGTTAATCGGTTTCTTCGTCAACACGTTGGTTTATCGGGCTGATCTGAGTGGCGCACCGACATTCCAAGAGTTGTTGTCTCAAGTGCGTCAAAAGGCGCTGAAAGCATATGAATATCAAGATATTCCATTTGAAAAAATTGTGGAAGTTGTGCAACCTGAGCGGAGTACAAGTCATTCTCCGATCTTCCAGACGATGTTCATCTTACAAAATATGAAACAAGAGCTTCCAGTGTTGTCTGGTAGAAGAATCGAAATGATAGAAAGCCATAATTCGATCGCGAAATTTGATTTAAGTGTAATGGCAGCCGAGGCGGAAGAAGGATTAATTTTCTCTTTTGAATACAATAAGGATTTATTTGATATTACAACCATCGAACGAATGGCAGGACATTTTGAGAACTGGCTATATGAAGTTTCTCATCATCCACAAAAACCGTTGAATAGTTTGAGTATGCTCTCCGAATTTGAGCGTGATTTGTTATTAGAGACATGGAATGACACCGCAATGGAAATGTCCCAAGAGGGTCTTATTTGCGACAGATTTGAGGACAAAGTAGCGCGACGTCCCGATGCGATTGCAGTGGTCGATCAAATGACAGAGTGGACCTACGGTGAACTGGATGCGAGGGCAAATCAGTTGGCACATGTTTTGCAGAGAAAAGGGGTTGGTCCTGAATCAGTTGTGGGTGTCTACCTCCCGAGA
>NZ_JAEHBX010000097.1:0-13562 GCF_016483395.1 Bacillus cereus group sp. N21 | reverse complement strand
CTGTTCTCACCTCATTTTATTTGATAAGATCATTATACACCGAAACAAACATATGTTCTACAAAAAAGAGACGTTTTCTTTAAAAAGAAAAAACCGATTCATCCCCCACCTTCACTTCGTTTAGAGGAGGGGGTCTTCTCGGTTAAAATGATAAAAAAGAAATCATAAAAGTAAGTAAGATCTTGATAGATGTTGTGGTGAAACAGTAATCTGTTGCTTTTGATCATGATATGGAAATGAACATGAAGCGTAAATAAGGCGATATAATCGGGCGTAAAAAAACAAAAATCTTTTCACGGATTTTTGTTTTTTTTATTAATTATAAAATCCCTTTCATTTCACATTGTATACAAACGTTTTTAAATTTGTTTATAAAATAAGTAAACGTAATGTTGAAATGTTTGTGAAGTTCATGCTAATATGATAAAGAGGATAAACGATATCGTAATTTGTTTGGGTTTATAATAAACTTTTTGGAGGATTGTTTAGTATGGGTGATGTTTCAGAGAAGTTTTGGGATGCTTCAGTTGAAGAATTAAAAAAAGGATATGTATTTGAAGAGGATACAGAAGAATATATTTGCTTAGCTTGCGGAGAAACTTTTATAAAAGGTGTTATTTATCAAGATCATAATGTTTTATATGAAGCAGAGAAATTCGCACAGCTACATATTGAAAAGGAACATACATCTATGTTCGCATATTTATTAAGTCTGGATAAGAAGTTTACAGGTTTAACAGATTTACAAAAGAAAATGGTGCAGTTTTTTTATATGGGTTTAAATGATAAAGAAATTGTGAAAGAGATGGATGGAGGCAGTACATCGACAATTCGTAATCATCGATTTACATTACGGGAGAAGATGAAACAGGCTAAGGTGTTTTTAACGCTGATGGAATTGTCGGAAGAAAAATCAAAAGTGCAGTCTAAATTTTTACCGATTCACCGCACAGCTACAATGGTGGATGACAGATATAACATTACGGAAGAAGAGAATGATGAAGTGTTGAAATTGCATTTTACCGAAGGATTAAATGGGCCGCTTGTTAAATTTCCGAAGAAACAAAAGCGTAAACTTATCATATTGAGACATTTAGTGAAAAAGTTTGATAGTAGTGAGAAGTATACAGAAAAAGAAGTGAATCAAATTTTAGAAAGTGTGTATCCGGATTTTGTAACCTTGAGAAGGTATTTAATTGAATATGGTTTTCTAGATCGCACAGCTGATGGAAGTAAATATTGGGTTAAGTTATAAGAAAAAGACAAAAGAAAGGAGAAATAAATTTTGAAATCACCTACAGATAACACCCAAGAAGGTGTAGAATCACAAAATCATGAGAAGGAAAAGAAACCGATATGGAAATCAATGTCCATGTTCTTAGTTCCTTTACTTTTAAGTAATGTATTACAATCAGTTGGACAATTGTTTGGGATGGTAGTGGTAGGACGATGGCTCGGTGTGAATGATTTAGCTGCCATTTCTGCATTCTTTCCATTGTTCTTTCTACTTGTTTCATTTGTAATTGGAATTGGCTCTGGTAGTTCAATTTTGATTGGGCAAGCGTTTGGTGCTCGTAATGAAGAGCGTTTAAAAGCAATCGTTGGTACAACATTGACCTTTACATTTGTTATTGGAGTCATTTTAGCGATAGTTGGAAGTATATTCGTAATGGACATTATGCGCCTTATGGGTACACCAGAAAACATTATTGATATGAGTGTTCACTATGCACGTATCTTATTTATTTCAATGCCGGTCTTATTCTTATATTTTGCATATACAACATTTATGCGAGGTACAGGAGATTCCAAAACGCCATTTTACTTTTTAATTGTTAGTACAGTATTGAACATGATATTGTTGCCTGTTCTTATTTTTGGTTGGTTAGGGTTGCCGGAACTTGATGTTTATGGAGCAGCTTATGCTTCTGTTATATCAACGATTATAACATTTGTTGTAATGCTTATTTATTTAAAGAAGAAAAATCATCCATTGCAATTGGATGGGGCAGTACGAAAATATCTTCGGATGGATTGGGAATTATTAAAGTTATTACTACGTCTTGGTATTCCAGCAAGTATTAATATGATATTAGTTTCGTTATCTGAGATTGCAGTCATTGCATTTGTAAATCGCTTCGGTTCTGATGCGACCGCAGCCTATGGAGTCGTGAACCAAGTGGCAAGTTATGTACAAATGCCAGCAGTGAGTCTTGGAATTACAGTATCCATTTTTGCTGCACAATCCATTGGTGCGAGTCAATTTGATCGATTACAGAAAGTTGTTCGGGCAGGTATTGTGATGAATTATATCATCGGCGGGGTATTAATTGCTCTTATTTATTTGTTCTCAAGAGAAATTTTATCATTGTTCTTAACAAGTCCAAATACAATCGAAATTGCTCATAGTTTAGTGATGATTACATTATGGAGTTATTTAATTTTCGGTCATGCGCAAATTATTGGTGCGACAATGCGGGCAAGTGGAACCGTACTATGGCCGACTATTATCGGTGTTGTATCAATTTGGCTTGTAGAAGTTCCTGTTGCCTATTACCTTTCGTATCATACAAGTCTTGGTATAAAGGGTATATGGATTGGATATCCAGCAGCATTTATTGTGAGTTTACTTTTACAATATGGGTATTATAAACTTTCATGGCAGAAGAAGCGGATTACGCGACTTGTTAGTTAGATTGAAAGTAAATAAAAATGTCCTTAAGCTTGAAAGCTTAGGGACATTTTTATTTTGTATGAGTACAAAGAACTCATAAATAACTTTTCAAAGTTACATCAAAATGGTGTCTTATGAGTTTTCCATCATTCATATAGAATTCCCAAGCTTTCTCTGGATCTCCGATAATCTCAAAGGAATTTTCTGTTATATATAAAGCACAATTATCCTCTAAAGCAATTCCATCTATATCACATGCATGATTTTGTAAGAATAAATGGAAAGCAGTTGCTCTATCTGGCTGATTGTAATGGGGACAGAAGTGTTTGTTTACCATATTCCAGCCATCGCTTTCTATATAGCCATCTCCTTTATAATTAGAACGGAAGCCGGTTGTAAACCAGCACATAGCACCAGAGCTATATCCTGCAATGAATGTTCCATTGTGTAGGGCTGCTATTAACTTTTCATCTATTTTGTTTTCCCTCCACTTTTCAAGCATATTGATATAATTTCCTCCGCCTAGATAGATGAAATCAGCAAAATGAATCATTTCACTTATTGTATCTTCGCTATAGCTTTCTTTTATGCAACATAGAATGTGAACATCACACCCTAACTGCTTTTCAAATGTTTCTCTAAATTCTTTTATATAACCTTCATCATCATTGCTTGCTGTTGGGATAAACAATACTCTTGGAGATTGTTTCCCAGTTAGTTCTATAAGTCGTTGATTTATATGGAAATGATCTGTCTGTTCGAGATAACCTCCGCCAATTACAGCTAACTTCATAATGA
The DNA here is from genome assembly GCF_016483395.1 of Bacillus cereus group sp. N21. Taxonomy (NCBI): domain Bacteria; kingdom Bacillati; phylum Bacillota; class Bacilli; order Caryophanales; family Bacillaceae; genus Bacillus; species Bacillus cereus group sp. N21. The sequence goes on along the minus strand of NZ_JAEHBX010000097.1, from coordinate 10,090 downwards.
AGCACCACCTAATAGATTTTTATTATTGATAAAATTTCGCTACAGGAGAGTGGCTTTCCTTCTGCAACAAAAGATGAAAAGTAAAAAGTATGAATGAATAAAGGAAAGGTGTGTGATATACCGAAGTTAAATAAAAAGTGAACTCGATAATAGGAGGAAAAATAGTGAAAAAATTAATTGTAATTATACTAGCTGGAGCACTTATTTGGGCTGGAGTTAACTTTTATAATTCCAAGCAAGAAGAAAAAGAACGGAAAGCAAAACAAGCAGCACTGCAAGAGAAAGAAGTATTACCTCAAGTAGGATTTAAGGCGCCGAAAATCACACTAAAAGGATTAGACGGAAAGCTTTATTCATTAAATGATGCAAAAGGAAAACCGTATGTTATCAACTTCTGGGCGTCATGGTGTGGACCATGTGAAATGGAAGCGCCGGACTTAGTTCGTCTTTACGATAAATATAAAGGTGAAATCGAAATTTTTGCGGTGAATGCAACGATTGGAGATGCAGTACAAGAAGCAAAGGCGTTTGCAGATCGTTTTGGATTTAAGTTCCCAGTTTTATTAGATATGGATGGGGTGGCGGGACTTGATTATAAAATTGTTTCACTGCCAACAACGTTTTTTGTTGATAAAGATGGGATTATTGTAGATCAAGCGCGTGGAGTATTACCTCCGGATCAGTTGGAAAAGAAATTCAAACAATTAATTGAGAAGTAAGAGGGGGATAAAGGTTACAAAGCTTCTCATAGGGATAGGAAATGGAAGTGGGTGATTTCCAATGATATCATTTTTCACTATTTCATGTGCTACTATATTTATAGAGATTAGCATTATTCATATGTATTGGGAGTTTATTGTGAGAAGATTCCTTCTTTTTTGTTTTCTCTCTCTTTACAACTATCATTTAGAGGAGTATATTAATAATCAGAATAGCTCAATGTAGATTTTACAGCCAAATAATAAATCGCTTAATCCACTTCAGGAGCGGGGGAACCAAATTTGTGCATTGTCACTAGGGGTGAATCCTTTTATAGGTAGGGCTACTCTCAAGGCCCGAATCCGACAGCTAACCTCGTCAGCGTTTTGAGAGGGGGGCTTGTGTGTGTAAAAAACACTAGGTGCAACCTGGTGTTTTCTTTTTATTCTCTTAATGGCAAAATATAACATTTGTTTTTGAGTGTAATGGAAACAGAGAGGGGAAAGAGGATGAACTGGCTTACAAGTCTAATTACAATTGGCCTATTCGTAATTGTTGCAAAACCAATGGGAGACTATATATACAATGCTTTTCAGCGTAAGGAACCATTTCAAAAGGTATTTGGTCCACTGGAAAACATCTTATTTAAAGTTGCTGGGATTAAAGGGCATAGTCAGACTTGGAAACAATATATGTTTTGCTTAATGAGCACAAATTTTTTCTGTATCTTGGTTGTATATTCGATATTTCGATTACAAGGGATTCTTCCATTAAACCCGAATCACTTTTTAGGATTAGAACCAACATTAGCATTTCATACAGCAATTACATTTATGACGAATGCGAATTTACAACACTATGGGGGAGAAAGTAGTTTATCATATTTCTCTCAAATGGTAGGTGTGACATTTATGATGTTTGCGGCACCTGCAACTTCATTGTCAATTGGTATTACGTTTATTCGTGTACTAGCGGGGAAAAGAATAGGAAACTTCTTTGTTGATTTTGTACAAGCAATTACAAGAGTATTATTGCCAATTTCATTTGTGGCATCATTGATATTTGTGGTTTTAGGGACACCGCAAACACTGGATCCAACAATTGTTGTGAAAACGTTGGAAGGAACGGCACAAGAAATTCCTCGTGGACCGGTAGCGTCTTTGCTTTCTATTAAAGAACTTGGTGACAATGGAGGAGGTTTTTTTGGAACAGTTTCTGCGCATCCTTTTGAAAATCCCAATATGATAAGTAACGTGCTACAAATGATGTTACAAATGTTAATTCCGATGGCTTTTCCATTTGTATACGGAAGAATGGTTGGCAATCGGAAACAAGGTAGAATGTTTTTTATATCAATGTTCATTCTTTTGATTATCGGATTTTGTACGCTTGCTATATCTGAATTGAAGGGGAATCCATTGTTAAATCAATTAGGGATAGAAAGTTCACAAGGAAATATGGAAGGGAAAGAAACTCGTCTTGGCGTCATCTCTTCTGCTTTATATGCAACTGTTACGAGTGCCTCTGGAACAGGTGGTGTTAATACAACACATGATATCCATACTAATAACTAACCATAATTAGATATGGCTAGTTATTTTTTTTTTAGAAAAAACTTTCTCAATATGCTTTTCGATATAAAGAGAATCTATGTTCGCATTTTTTGTGATAAAATATTCTGTAAATAAACTGTGAGTTTGTATATAATCGGAAGTTTGTTGATAAGGGGTGAAAGTATGCGTTTTCATAAAGAAATCTGCGATATCATTGAAGATAGAGAAGATTTAAATTTAACAATTGTGGCCGAAAAAATTGGTGTATCCAAACAATATATATCTAAATTTAAAAACAAAGGAACAATTGGCTTTTGTCAGCTTGTGAAATTATCGCATGTTCTAAGTGATGAAAATAAAACATCTAAAGAAACTATGGACGAGTGGTGCTTAAAATTAGATACGGTAGAATCAATAAAACAAAGCTTTGAATATGCATGTGTAACGCGAAATGTTGAACTTTTAAACAAACTGATTTTAAAACATGAAAATGAAACTGGCACAGTACATGAATATGTATCAGTATATAGAATTTTATATCAATACATTATCGGGGAAGTGCATGGAACAGAAATAATTAATCAACTTAAGAAAGTAGGACAACCTAAAGATAAAATTTTAAATATTCTTATGGATATTATGAAGTGTTACAATTATTTTCACTTAAAGAAATATAATCTAATGTTAGAGCTAATACAAGAGATTGAAGAACAAGTTGAAGCTGTAGACGGTGATAGGAAATCTTACATTAAAGAGTGCTATATATACAGGGTTGCAGAAATATTTGCTCCTGTATATTTACATTATAATCATGTGGAATTAGCTAGAAAATTTGCTAATGTGATTATTGAAGCTAATATTAGTGCGAAAACTATTTCAGATGCTTTGTACATATTAGGAATGTCTTATTTAAGAGTGGAGAAATATAAGAGTCTTCAATATTTTGAAGATAGTTATGAAATTTTCAAAATTGTAAAAGATGAAGAATATGAAAAAGAAGTTCGATATAATTTGGATCTTGCTAAGATATATTTTGAAGAGACTTTAGAATTTGATTCCGATCCGATTTTAATACAGTTTCAAAACAAACGAGATGAACAAAGCCTTAATTTGCTTCAGAGTTCATTATATGATGGGACGGAAGAGGATTTTTTGGTATACTATAAAGGAGTTGTGAACGAATCTCCGACTGGAATTTATGAATGTTTTCAAAAGTTTCTTTTACAATCAAATTATTTTTTTACTAGCTTAGTTGCTAAAGAAATTTATAAAAGAGGAGACCGTTCGGAGCTTATTAAGTCGATGGTGGATTTTAAGGGTGATATAGGGAAGGGAGTGTTTTGTAGTGAAAAAGATAATTTCTACAATCTTAGTTGCATTAACAGTATTCACAGTAATAAGCGGATTTACAGGAATGGATCAAGGGAGCTACAAACAAAATAATATTATAATGTATCAAGACACAATCAAACCTGGTGGTTGAAATTGATAATATTTAAAAAGGCCGAGAATATTCTCGGCCTTTTTCTTTTAGGTAACCAAAAATGAAAAAAGAAAAGATTATATACTTTTCAAAATTTTCCCTAGAGGAAATGTTATTATAAGTAAAAAGAAGCGTAAGGGGATGTAAATATTGAAGAAAGAAGAAATTTTGGAAAAATTCATTCAATACTTGGGGGAAAGTTTTGAGGATGAAAAGCAAATAGATACATATATTGAAGCGCTTTTTGAAAAAGAGGAATAAAAAATAACAATGTCATTTAAATCGCATTGCTATTTTTTAATTCGCTTATTAAGTTGTTCAAAGCTTTCTGTGATTGATTGCATTTGTTTGAATACCATTTCTTGTTGTTCTTCTGGTAACTGGTCGATTCTTAATTTTAATTCTTTATATTTACGATCTAACATCTCGTCTAATTGAGGGTTGTCGGATCTTCCTAGTAGGTAGTCAACAGTAACATTAAAATAATCTGCAATTCGTTGAAGGGTTTCGCGAGAAGGTGATTTCAATCCTGTTTCGAATTTAGAAACGCTTGCACCGTTCACACCTATCTCTTTTCCAAGTTCATCTTGTTTTAATTTTCGTTCCTTTCTTAAAGAACGAATCCGATCCTTCAGTTCCATTAAATCACCTCCGTGGACAAGCTCCCTAATCTAAGGTAATTATATTATTTCCTATCGGGAAAATCAAACCAAAAAAAATTCCTTTTGGGATAATTTTTTTGAAAAAACACTTGAATTTTCCCTTAGGGAATATTATTATAAGAGCAACAGCTATTGAAAGGAGATAATTAATGAATAACAGTACAACGAAAACTAACTTAAAAAAGGCATTTGAAGATTCAGGATATACTTATGAAGAACTAGCTAAACTGTTAGGCATTTCATATAGTTATTGTTACAAGGTTATAAATAACGAGAAATATAAAAAGAATATCTATTATAACCTAGCAGCTAAAATTGCATTAGTTTTAGAAAAAGATGTTACAGATTTGTTCGGGGAGCAAGTCGATTTTTTTTAAGTATTAATATTCCCTTAGGGAATATTAAGGAGGAAGGGAAATGTCAAAAAGAACAATCAATGGATTCATTATTGAAGAAGTGTACGGTCACCGGAAAATTGAGGATGTATTTAAAGAAGCATACGAAAATCACTTTGGAGTAAAAGTGAAGGTGACTTGTAAAGCACAGAAAAACATTAGCGATTCAACAAATTTAAGAAGGAGTGCAACAGCATGATGGAGGATACTGGTTCATTAGCAATATTCGGACTGTTAATCGTTGCTTGTATTTGGATAATTTATATCACTTATGAACCGATTCAAAGATGGGCATGGAGTGATATAGAGCAAAAGAAAAAGGCCCACGGCCATGGGTCCTTTAGAAAAAAACACTTGTTATAAGTATATCACGGAAAGTGAGTAAGTAGTACATGCAGATGAATATGGTTACGTATCAAGTACTGTTACCTCAGAAATTTCGGAAGCAAGCAAAGAGTGAAAAAGAATTGAATCAGATGATTGAGCATTATTTCAGTGTTGGTTATCCAAATTATGTAATTCGAGAGATCATTGAAAGTGGAGAATCGCATATAGCGATTTGTGTAAGGGAGGATTAATTAATATGGCAATATTCAGACAGGTTCACACATCATTTTGGAACGATGTAAAGGTACAAGAAGATTTCACACCAGAAGATAAATACTTTTTCTTATATTTACTAACAAATCCACAAACAAAACAAATCGGTGTATACCAAATAACAAAAAAACAAATCGCATTTGAAACCGGATATTCACAAGAATCTGTAAAAGCATTGATGCAGCGTTTTGAAGACTATCACAAATTAATAAAATATGATGACGAAACCAGAGAAATAGTGATCTTTAATTGGGGTAAATACAATTTAAAAAAAGCTGGTAAACCTATTGAGGATTTACTGAAAAAAGAATTAAAAGATGTAAAGAATACTGAATTACTGGTTCCAATTTACGAACATATAGAACAACCATCTATAAAAAATGTATTTGCCAATTTCTTATTTAATCAAGAATCGACGATACGTAATACGAATCGTGGTACGTATCGTGGTACGGAACGTGGACAAGAAGAAGAAGAAGAAGAAGAAGAAGAAGAAGAAGAAGAAGAAAAAGAAGAAGATAATAAGCCCTCTTCTTCCAAAGAGGACAAGCCAGCATCAATTCCTTATAAAGATATTCTTAATTATTTAAATGAGAAAGCAAAAAAGAAATATAACCATCAATCAGAAGGCCACAGGAAATTAATTAGGGCTAGATGGAATGAAGGTTATGGAATCGATGATTTTAAACAAGTAATTGATAACAAGGTATCACAATGGTTAGGCCAATTTGATAAAGATGGAAAACCATTTGAACAATATCTAAGACCAAGTACGTTATTCGCACAAAAACATTTTGATAATTATTTAAATGAAACTATAAAAGGAGCGAAAAACAATGCAAGCAGTGGGAAAGATAGTAGCTTCATCAACAAATATGATTTCTCAAAACGCTAGTCAAAAATATGTATTGTCTCCTAATAGATGTAAGAATGTCTTCTTGGTAGGGAAAAAAAATATTAAAGACGTTTGCAGTAAACGTATGTTGATAGATACAGAAACAAATGAAGAGTTTTGTCCTCAATGTAGATCGGTAGAAAGGGAAGACCAGAAATTAGCTAAAGAGACATTAGCTATTAAGAAGAAAAATGAAATTATTCATTTATATGATTCATTTGCTGATAACAGTTTGATAAATGACAAGCTAAAGAAAGCCACATTTGAAAATTATGTACCTCCTAAAAAAGAATTAGCTGATGCAAAAGAAACCATTATGAAATTTGTTTCTTCATTTAATAAAGAAGAACCAACAAGCATGATTATTACTGGTAATTATGGAGTAGGGAAAAGCCATTTGTGTGTGGCAGCTACAAAAGAACTTATGAAAAAAGGTCACAGTGCAATGTTCATTCAAATGAATAAACTCTTTACCAAAATCAAATCAACTTGGAATAAAAATAGTGAAATGACAGAGGACAAGCTTATGTCTCTTCTAGCTAAGGTTGATGTTTTAATCATTGATGACTTTGGAGCGGAATTTACGGAAAAAGATAAAGAAGGCGTTACATGGAAACAAACGAAGACCAATGAAATTGTGGATAGTCGTATTGGTAAGAGTACTTTATTTACAACTAATTTTACTATTGATAAATTAGCAGAAATGTATGGAGAACGCGATTTTAGTCGGATGATGGAAAATGCTGAAATGTTAGAAATGCATGGTGATAATTATAGATTACGCAATTTTAAAAAGGAGGAATAAAAATGTGTGCATTATGCAATGGTACAGGAATTATTCGTAAAGAAACTTATCCAGGTGTAATTGAAACAAATGGTTGTAATTGTGAAGTAGCAGTTCAGCAGCAAGAAACATATCAAAAACGGTGGGAAGCATGGTTAGTTCATTTTGAATCGATGGCACAAAAAGTTGAATCAAAAAGACAGTCAAAAGCTAGTTAAAAGGGGGAAATAATGATGAAAGACACAGGGATTGTAAGAAAAGTGGACGAGCTTGGTCGTGTAGTTATTCCAATTGAAATGCGTAGAACATTAGGTATTGTTGAAGGTTCACCAATAGAGTTTCATGTTGATAATCAGGACATTGTTTTAAGAAAACATGAGAAAGCTTGCCTAGTAACAGGTAAGCTTTCTGACAACAATGTAGAACTTTTAAACGGCCGGATTGCTCTTAGTCGAGAAGGAGCGGAGGTTGTAATGGATCTCATTCTTCAAAAAGGCAAAGAAAAGGGGTGGCTTGGTAAATGATTCTACAATTCAAGTTCAAAGTGTCTACTATTTTTGATACTTGGCCATGCGAGGAAATTATTGTTGCTAGTACGGAGAAGAAAGCAAAGTATGAGTATTTCCAAAACCTTAAACATAAGTTTGTCACAATGAATGTTCATGAATTTACGAAGTTTGTAAGATGTGAAAATTTAGGATTAACAGATATTAATCCATCTTTGAGAGAAGAAGAACAATTTAAGCGTATGTGTAAAAAACGAAGAATACCATTTGCTTATATCGGAATGAAAGTACAGATCCTGGGACGAATGGGAAGAATCATTGGTAACTGTAAAAGTAACTTATTAGTTGTATTTGATGGAGATATGAAAATATACAACTGTGATCCAAGATTTGAAATAGCATACTTCAATAAAAGTGGTCGGATTATTAAAGATATAAGAAAAGGTGTGTATGCAGTTTAGTTTTATAGATTACTAACTTAAAAAGGGGCGTAGATGGATATGGCTAAGCAATTGAATATTTTCGATGTGGAGCCGGAAATTATGCAGTTTGATGTCAGTAAAGCGAAAGTGAAACGAGGAACAGGAAAGGTTACATATACAGATGTACGCGTGTTGATTCCTCGTAATGCAAAAAGTACAGATGAATTACCTCGTAAAACAAGTCCAAGTGAATCGTATGAAATATTTGAAGAGCATGCTATTGGTATTTGGCGTTACCAGCGTGCACTAGACAAATCTTTCAATTGGGAAGCGGCGGAAGAATTGTGCAAGGCAGCCAGGGATCATAAAGAATGCGTTCCGGTAAGGATATATCTAGGTAGTGGATTTAAACCTAATGTTATTGAGTACATGAAGTGAACAAAGGGAGATGCGTTTATGAAAGTAGAGATCGATACTTCTAGTAATAAAATCTACGTTGTAAAAGATGGTCGTGTGATTGCGGTAGAACCACCAGCTAGTGGATACGGTGAACAAGTTGCTGTTTGGCAAAATGGGAAAGTTGATCGTGTGGATACTAAGTTTACTGAAAAGATAAAATAATCATTTTTAGAAGGTAGGTTCGCTTATGAGCGTATCAAGAAATCATGAAGCGATGAAGGAATCACGTTTGAAAATATACATCGCTTTAGAAGAAGCTAACTTCATTTGGGATGAGCGAGACATTATACGCTTTCGGGATATGTGGAAGCAAAATATGAGTTTGCCAGAAATGGCTAAGGCATTAAGAAGGCATCAATCGGAAGTTGCGCTTCTTGTTATAGACCAAGCTGATAAGTATATGATTGAAAATCGTCCAATGGGATTAGGGATTTGTTAAAGAGAGGGGAAATCAAAATGAAAGCAATGGAAAATGGAGTGTTTGAAGCTACTAAATTAGTTAGTGAATCAAAGGAAGGACAAGTTGTAATGAATATCAATCAAATTTGTGAATTAGATCAATATCAAGAAGCAACATTACGTACATGGAATACAAATAACGATTTCGGTGGACGTGTTTTAAATACAGCATTAGGGCTTACGGGAGAAGCTGGCGAGGTTGCTGATATTGTAAAAAAAGCTATTTTTCATGGTCATGGATTTGATCCAGCTCATTGTCCAGGAGAAGAGGAAGGGAATACTCACAAATTGGCTTTAGAGTTGGGAGACATCATGTACTATATCTCAATTATGGCTCACGAAATGGGATACACCTTAGAAGATATAGCTCAAATGAATATCGCGAAATTAGCTAAAAGATATCCAAATGGATTTAGTCGAGAAGCAAGTCAAAAACGTGTTGATGTGAAATAATACAAAATTTGAATTTTATTAGAAAAGGGGAAATGAGAGATGGAATACATTGAAAAAGCAATTAAAGATATTAAAGAAAATTGGTTTGAAAATCATGTAGCTGAAATTCAAGGTGAAGAAGGGTTACAGGTTATTTACTGGGGGAAACCTGGGACAAGCTTTTATCGTACTAAATATGTACTTTCGGGATATAACGTATTCGTTTCTGGTGATCTTGGAGAAGCGGTTTATAACCTTACATGTTCAGCGACGTTAGAAAACATTAAAGGATTTAACTTAGGATATTTCACTGGAAAGTTAACAGCATTTTGTGAAGAACGTTGGAATTTTGATCAAGAAAAAGCTAAAAAAGAACTTGATGAATTTTGGGAAGAAAATGAAATGAACGAAACGGAAGATGGACAAGAAATATACGATGGTATTTGTTCGGCAATTAATGAAAGTTCGTCAATGGAATCTTTTCACTTTTGGTTAGGTGATGTTTATCATAATACCTCATTAGATTCTGACACAATGGAATACATTTGGGATTTAGGAAAAAGATTGCCGCGTCGTTTAATTGGTTATTGGTTGGGGTTACAAATGGCAATTGAGCAATTAGAGAAAAATAAACAGGCTGAAGCGGTAGTGAGTTAATTTGTACAAAAGCGTTATTTGAATAGAAAAGGAGTGTTTACATGAGCGGTTTCTATCCGAAAGCAAAAATAAAATTATCTTTCG
>NZ_JAEHBX010000096.1:0-13688 GCF_016483395.1 Bacillus cereus group sp. N21 | reverse complement strand
TTGCGCTCAGTACCACAACTTTTGATTGCAGCACCCAAAGGTGGTTTGAAACCTGTACCTGAATACCGATTTCGAGGGGCCTTCCCTCATCTCTTACAAAGCATGAATTTCTCGCATTTTTTTCACTCCTTTTCGTGCAAGAAATCCTTCAGGACACACTTTGACGATTACCTTATTAATTTAGCATAGACTAAGAAGTCGATTGTCAACAGACAATCGACTTCTTAGCTAAGTATGATGTATGTAACCCTTTATGAACTACTGCTAGCAGAAGTCGCTGCGGAGGAAGCTGTAATTGCTGCGATCATAGCTGCCTGCTGCGCCTGTATAAGGACCTCTATCATTGTTTGTAAACCTGTGTTGGCAGCTTGACTTTCCGCACCTTTCTGACTTACGAATAGCTGAATCGCAATCAAAATATTGGTATCCGTATGCCAGCGGAATAGCTTTTCTCCTTGCAATTTCTCAATGAATGCTCGAACAGAATGGACCTCTTTCTCTCCATCCTCAAGCAATGCTAGCAGCCCGATAGCTGGATAATGCATTTGTTTTACTTTTACCTTTTCTCGTTTTAGCAGATTCCATATGTTTGTGCACTGTGCTACTAGAATATCTTCACTGACATCCTTCTTTAGAGAAAGAATATGACTTAAAAATTGAAGATTATTCCCTTTGTACATACCAGCTGCCGCCAGCTTCTGATAGAGACGTTCCACTCGATCCATAAGCGTCTCTACTTTCTCTGATTGTCCTGCTAGTAAAACAGCGAGCGGGTAATCATCTGTACTTGTAAGAAAGAAGTGATCCTCTTTCATGCGCTTATATACTTGCATTGACCGCTGAATGCGTACGTCATGCTGCCCAGTTTCTTCTGGTAAAAGCGCAGCTGCTGCCAAATAAGTAAATATACTCCGGCTAAAACCACCAGCGACTAATCGTTCATATAAGTCTAGAAACTTCTGAAACGCTTCTTTGTAATGTGTAAAGTGAATATCTAATGTTGCGGCAACCACAAAGCGATGATAGGACTTTAAATAGGAAAACATCCCTACCTGATCCTTAATATAATTACTGATTTCTAAAAAACGCCCAAAATGAAACGACTTATCACTGCCTGCATACATAGCGGCAATCATCATCCCTGTCCGAGAATCACTAGTTTTCCATTTTAATTCCCCTTTTAACTGTGCATATATATGTGTGTATTGCTCCAGCTTTTGTTGCAATGTAATCATAGCTGTTCCCCTCATTTCCTCATGTTTCTCTTCTATCATACTATAATTCCATATTTAGGAATACCATTTTCATACAGACTTTGTAAGCTTATACTTTTCTAGTTATTCCCTCCGTAAACCTCCTATTAGTTATAAGTAAAGTCCCAATTCCTGTCTTCCTATCTCTTCTTATTCACTCCTAACAATATGTTCCATATGAATAGGTAAATCATGCACTTTATCCTTCAAAAAAACTGGTTTCAAATTATATTCACTTATTCGCTCTAATGGCACCCATTGAAACATATACCTTCTGCCGTCTTCTTCAAGAATAAAAGAATCCTCTCCCTTTGCAGGCAGCTCAAGTAAGTTCACTTCATAATAGAAACTAATTTCATGGAACTGATGCGTATCATATGTAAAGAAATTTTCAGCCGTCCATAGCAGTCTCTTCACATCAACATCTACTCCTAGTTCTTCCCTAAGTTCTCTTCTCACTGCCGATTCACTGCTTTCTAGCATCTGCACTCGTCCACCTGGTATATACCAGAAATCTTCCCCTTCATTTTGAATCATTAACATTTTATTATTATGTTTACATATTGCGCCGACTCGATAGTTGAAACAAGTTTTCTCTAATTTGAATGTAAGATCCATTGTTATGTACCACCTTTATATGATTATTAGATTTAACTACTAAAATATTTTACTTGCAAACTTTGCTTATAAGCGATGATAATAGAAAACAATCCATTAAGCGCAAACAGGATAACTACTCCAATTGATAAATAAGCTAAATCTGGAGAAAACACATAAATCGCATGCCATGGAGAATCCGTACTATAAATGAGTACCGGAATTGTAGCGATAGATAGCACTAAGAAAATAATACCAAAAATGCACCATACGCTTCTTTTACGAATTTTTTTTGATTTCATCTTTATCAACAAATAAACGAGCATTACAAAAAGTAAGCATATTGTCCCTAGTGTAACCAATTGAACAATAGGAGTATTTGAAGGTATATCAACTGGTTCATTTCCATTTATTACATTTATAATACCTTGCTTCAAATAGGAAAGTGCCTCTTCTTCCAAAATATGATTTTTGTTGGTAAGAATCACACCGCCCCAACCCGTTTTCGGTATAAAAAACATTTCTGCATGTGAATCAGGGGTTGAGCCTGAATGCCATATCATTTTCTCCTCAGAATCTGGATTTGTGATTCTTACCCCTAAGCCGTAGTAGCGGGTTTCACCCGTTTGAACATGCGGTGATATATAAAGATTCATAGTGTTTTCAGTTAAAAAATTGTCATTCTCTTGTCGGCTAAGGAATTTAATGTATTGAATCATATCTTCTGCACTTGCTGTTATGTACCCATACGGTGCTCCCCCATTATCATATGTTACCGAACTTTTTATAGGAATCCCAAACCATGACTGATAACCAGCAAGATATCCTTTTTTATATGCAGTATCATTATCAGCTGCTGCATTCTTCATACCTAATGGTAAAAAAATCTCCTGCTTCATGTAGTCAGAATACGTTTGATTGGTAACCTCTTCAATGAGAGCACCGAGAATTAAGAAATTCGCATCACTATATTGATGTTTTTCTCCAGGTGAAGCGGTAAGCGCAACATTTGATAGACTTTCCACATTATCTTTTATAGCGTTGAGCCCGTCAGATTCTTTGTCTGATATTGCTAAACCAGAATAAGTACTAATTCCACTTGAATGAGTAAGCAAATGTTTAATTGTTATTTTTGATGTTGCTTCTTTATCTTTAAGTGTAAACCACGGAATATATTTTTTGACTGGATCTTCTAAATGAACGGTATCTTTTTCAATTAATTTCATTACGGCTAAACCTGTTAATGATTTACTTATCGATCCTATAGTAAAGGGAGTTTCAGTCGTTACTTTTTCCTCAGTTTCTCCCGTTACACCCCATGCTTTAGAATAGAATAAATCATTTTCATGAACGATAGCAATCGAGGCTCCTGGAATTCGATGTTCTTTTAAAAAGGTTTCTACGTAGTTATCTATCGTATTCTTAATATCTTTTTCTGCGGAAACTTTCGAGGCTGGTAGAAATAAAATCACCACATTCCATAATAAGCATATAAAAATGACCATGAATTTTAGTATTTTCATATTAACATTCACCTGCTTATATTTACTTTTCTTATATAAAACACTATCAGCGTGGAAATTAGTATGGAAATAGAAACGCTGGTAATCATTAACAGAGAATTCCACCAAGAATTATCTGCTATCTGATACAAAATATTATAGTCAAACGAATTATTAGTATGTAGTGGGTTAAATGATTCGGTTAAAAACATAGATAGTAAGAGTTGTGAAGTGAGATAGGTAACAATTGAAGTAAGGAGTCCAATCACAAATAAAATGCCTGTTCTATTTTTTGAGTTTCGTATCTGTTTTATTTCAGAATGAAGATCTACTTCATTCATTTCTAAAAAATCTTTGATAAATGTTGTTGTATCTCCTAAATCATTTAGACTATCTTGGCCATGTTCACGACATTCTTGAATATGTTCTAAAAGCTGCTGTTTAATGATTTTTCTGTTCTTTGAACTTATTTGGTATTGTTTTAACTCCTCGAGAATTTCGTTTAAAAATTGTGTTTCCTCCTTGCTCAATTTCATTTTCATTCTAAATGTTCTCCTTTCAAACCACTTTGCAGTAGGGATTTTATATCCTGTTGTAACTCCAACCACTCGTTGATTTTTTTCTGAAGATACATTTCCCCTTTTTCATTAATTTCATAATAAACTCTAACCTTACCACTTTCTGTCATTTCACGATAAGTGTGAACCCATTCTTGATCTTTGAGCTTAGTCAAAATGGGATAAATGCTTCCTACTCCTTTCAGTTTTAAATTGTGTTTTTCTAACTCCTTCATAATTTCATATCCATAACTTTTACCCTTTGACAAAATAGATAACACACACATCTCTAAATGACCTTTAATTAAACTTGTTCTATCCATAGGATAAATTTAACAAAAATATATACTTCATTCAAGTATATATTTTGAAAATATTATTTTTTCTAAAAATAGGAGCGTGCGCACAAAATTTCAAAGTCCCAAACGCATATAACCCCGTCTAAATTTAAGACGGGGCAAGAATATTTTTTTGAAATCTAAATTTTATTACACAATCATATCAGATCTTTTGGATTTCCAATTTAGCAGAATCTATTTCCTTGCAAAATTTTTTCTCTGCTTGATGAGTATATACTCTCATCATAATATCTCCTTCTGAAACCAAACCTCTAGCAATTCGGCCTCTCTTTCTCTTGATATACCTGCTTTTCGTTCTGTATCCTGCCTCGATTTCTCCCATAGATACACATCACAAATAGTATCTTCAATAGGTCTAAAAGAGAGACCAGCGTTAACAGCTTTTTCTATACTGATGAAAAAACTACCTTTCCACGGTTCTGTCTCTCCTTCTAATGGGAAATTTTCAGGAATCCATAAAGGCAACTCCGTCCATGGCTTTACTTTATTCTCAATTAAAAATTGTTCTTCTGCCCATACAAATTCAGCATCGCTATTTGTTACTGCTTTACAAGTATTTAATAGTTCTTCTATCGTCAATCCATTATTCGGCCCTGTCACATTAAACTTGCCTACTTTTCTGGTTTCTGCCATATCGAATGCCCAGGTTGCCACATCTTTCACGTCAATCAGTTGAACAGGACGGTCTGAACGCCCTGGCACCATTATTTTCCCACCCTGTGCTACACGCTGAATCCAGTATGGGAGTCGATCGGAATAGTCAAATGGCCCAACAAGAAGCCCTGCTCTTATATGCAAAACACGCCCCGGCCAATATTTTTCTGCTTCTTCCTCGCATAAAACTTTAAGTGCCCCATAATACTCGTAAGGAGATATTTCCCCATCCTCAACCGCTTTCAACTTATCGCTAGGCGGCATAGGCTGTACACGATAGCCTTCCTTAATATGAAGTGGAATCCAATCTTTGTAAGTAGAGATACTTGATATAAATGTATAATGTTCGATGTTATCTCCAAGTACAGCAGCGATTTTTTTAATTTGATGAGGAGAAAATCCACATGTGTCCATTACAACATCCCATTTTCGATTTGCTAAACATGATACACCACTGTCTCTATCGCCTATTAACTGCTCTACTTCAGGAAATACATCTTTATTCGTGCCACGATTAAATAAGGTGACTTCATGCCCTCTTTTCAATGCTTCTTCTACTAAAGCTCTTCCTAAAAAACGAGTACCTCCTAATATAAGGACCTTCATAATTTTCCCCCATTCATTTGCATAACTTATAAAATTAGTATTCATTTTATATAACGATTTTCCTGGTTAAAAAGTTATGGGGGTGATGAAAAAAAGGTGCTTACTTATTATGCTCTATAAAAAATGTTGTTGCTTTTCTTCAATTCCCAAAGCCATGAAAATTAATGAAATTGCTAACATTTTTGACCTCTAAAATTTATAAATGTAACTATGTTTGCGAATAGGTGTAGTAATAGTTTCAAGAGAATTCCATTATACAAATATCCTTTTTCCAAACCACGCTTTTAGATAGTAGGGTAAATAAACACTTCTATTAACATTTCCACAACCTATTAACTTCCACCAATTCCTGATCATGAAATTCCATTCTGTATATATCCGGTTTTGATGTATGTAGTAAAAAGTTCAAATCGTACTGATTGTCATAATATCCCATCATCAAAGTCATAACAGCTCCATGAGTGCCTAATACTACTTTCTGGCCCCGATAAGTCTTTAATAATTCTTTTAAAACTTTTATAGCTCGGTTCTGACAAACTGCATTAGACTCTCCTCCCTTTAAAGCGAAGTTTGGATCAGAAAATGATTTTTTTAACAAAGGTAATAATTTCTTATCAGATATTCGCTTGTCTTCAGCAGAAAAAACCTTCTCTTTTAGATCTTCAAATACTAAAACTTCTTGCCCTAAACGTTTAGCTAACTCCTGAATAGTTAGGATGGATCGGTGGTATGGGCTTGAAACAAAAACCTCAATACCTTTCCCTTGTAATATATCAGTTATTCGATAAGTATCTAATTTCCCTTTTTCAGTTAACCCTCTTGTTCTTTCATTTTCTTCTGTTTTTGGTGATTCGCCATGTCTCACCATGTAAATGAAAGTTTTCATAATACTCCTCCTTTACATAGCCTATCGTTTTCTACATCTTCTTCACAAATAATACCCTGCTCCCTCCATCCCCATCATAATTTGTATGTACAGATACTCCATCTACTTCCCCATCACCTATTTCAATTTCAAATCCAATTTCTTGATGGAATTGAATTGATTTTTTATTTACCGGAGAAGTTACCGCTTTTACAATATGACGATTATTTGCGCGAGCTGCATCGAAAAAATAAGAGTATAATGTAGAAGCTATGCCCTTTCTTCGATGCTTTGGATTTACTCCAATAAAATGAACATATGCTTCATCGGTATATGTTTGTGAGAAAAATCCACATAAAAATCCTGTAATCTCCCCATCCTGCTCGATAATAAAACTTGTTTCTCGGAAATGAACGAAAAAAGTTTCGGCAACATATCAGCCATATTTCTCCCGCCCCACCACTCATTAAGCACGGAATGAATCGTTACATAATCTTCGTCTTGAAGGTGTCTTACTTTCATTTCTCTCTTCCTCTCATCCTATTATTCCCCATTTTATCTACACTTCTAATTATTAGGTAAATACAAATATCTACTATTACATAGACCCCTTCCATTCTAATGAAAAACATCACTTTATAATATTTGCTATTTATAACAATACTTCCTCCACGTCCTAAAACTTTGACATATAAAAACATTTTATATAAAATATTTTTAATAATTAGAATATTAAAAACAAAAGAGGTGAACTGATGAATCAACAAAACTCTGTCCAGAAAAAAGCACTCATAGCTAGTTTAATTGGTAGTTCTATCGAATGGTTTGATTTCTTCTTATATGGAGCTGCTGCCGCACTTGTATTTAACAAATTGTTTTTTGTAAACGAAGATCCCCTTGTCGCACTCATGCTTTCTTATCTTTCTTTTGGTATTCCATTTTTTATCCGTCCACTTGGAGGGATTATCTTTAGTCATATCGGTGACAAAATCGGAAGAAAAAAGACACTTGTGTTAACCCTATCTCTGATGGGAGGGGCGACAGTATGCATTGGTTTGCTTCCTTCATACGAAACTATCGGTATACTAGCTCCTATTCTTTTAATATTACTAAGAATTATTCAAGGATTAGGAATTGGCGGCGAATGGGGTGGTGCTTTACTATTAGCCGTAGAATATGCACCGAGGGAAAAAAAAGGACTTTTTGGTAGCATCCCTCAAACAGGTGTAACAATTGGAATGTTACTCGGAACTGCTGCGATCTCTTTCATGACAATGATTTCTGGTGATAATTTTGTAACGTGGGGATGGCGAGTTCCATTTATTTTAAGTGCCGTATTGGTATTCATAGGGTTATGGATTCGAAACAGATTAGATGAAACACCAGATTTCAAAAAAGCAAAAGAAAGCGGAAATATTTCAAAACTACCTATTGCTGACACTTTACGTCATCATTGGAAATCTGTACTTATCGCTACAGGAGCAAAGGTAGCGGAAACAGGTCCCTTCTATATTTTCTCGACATTCATTGTTTCTTATGGGACATCGCAGCTAAAACTACCAAATACAACTGTCTTAAACGCAGTTACAATCGCTATGCTCATTACTACTATTATGATTCCGATTATGGGAAAACTTTCAGATTCAATTGGAAGAAAGAAAATGTACATATGGGGCACGATTGCAATTCTCTTATATGCTTTTCCCTATTTCTTAATACTAAACCAAGGAACAACTTTCTCTATCATTCTCGCAACTGTTATCGGTTTAGGTATTTTATGGGCACCTGTAACCGCCGTATTAGGTACATTATTCTCTGAAATTTTCTCCACTCAAGTACGCTATACTGGCGTTACGCTAGGTTATCAATTAGGAGCTGCATTAGCTGGTGGGACAGCACCGATGATTGCTGCTTATTTAATGAATGTGTATAACAATTCTTGGGTTCCGGTAGCTTTATATATTGTACTTACTTGCTGCATTTCTTTAATCGCTATCACTGCCGTTTCAACAAAGCAAATTGCAGAAAATGTACAAAAGCAAGATATACAAGCCTAGTCAATTGGGGGATTTTCAACTCCCCCTTTTCTATTAAAAGGAGGATAATTGAAATGATTCATATTACAGAAGAAATGGTACAAGAAACTTATAAAATGAAAGATTGCTTGCAAGACGTCGAAAAGGCATTCCAGTACTATATGAACAATGAGATTACAACACCTGTAAGGCTAAATATACAACACTCTCAAGAAGAGGCAAACTCCCTTTATATGCCCTCTTATGTAGCTCCAATTGAATTTGCATCTACGAAAATCGTTAGTATCTTCCCTCAAAATACGCAAAAAGGGAAAAAAGCACTACAAAGCTTAATCGTTTTAACAGAAACAAATACTGGAGATCATGTCGCGACAATTGAAGCTTCCTATTTAACAACACTTCGCACAGGAGCAATGAGTGGTATTGCGACAAATCATTTCGCTCGTCAAGATGCTAGCATCTGCGTTGTCATCGGATGCGGCGCTCAAGCACTCGGGCAAATACAAGCTGTTATGGAAGTTCGTTCTCTAACTCGTATTCTCCTTGTAAACCGTACAATGCAAAAAGCATTTGAATTTAAAAATCAGTTACTCTCCTTATATCCAAATTGGAAAGGATCCATTGAAATTATGGAATCAGCTGACGAAGCTGTTGCAATGGCTGATATTGTCATTTGTAGTACCACCTCCACTACTCCTGTGTTTGATGGAAAATACATTAAACCTGGTACTCATATTAATGGAATCGGTTCTTACCAACCTCATATGCAAGAACTCGATTTCACTACATTACAGCTCAGCGATAAAATTATTGTAGATACATTAGAAGGTGTACAGCATGAAGCTGGTGATTTCTTGATTGCAAGCGAAAAAAATGAATGGGATTTTTCAAATGTATATAGTGAGCTCGGGGATATTATTTTAGGACATAAACAAGGACGTTCAAACTCTGATGAAATTACTCTATTTAAATCAGTTGGGGTAGCTTTTTTAGATACAGTGGTGGCTAGTTCGATCTATCAAAAATATATGGAAAAATCATCCTTAAAGTGATTCGTCACCATAACACTAGGGATTATTTATATAATGTGAGAAAGGCTGTGAAGTTGTTTGAGGGGTTATAAAGCAATGCTATTTGATTTAGATGATACCTTACTTGATAGGGATAAGGCAGTAGATAACTTGTTTTCAATTATTTTAGAGAAGTGCTATGGGGATGTTAAACAACATTCAGTAAAAAACGAAATGTTGCAGAAATTCAAGGAATATGATAAAAGAAGCTATGGCTACAGTGACAAAGTAAAAGTTTTGGAATCATTTTTTGATGAATTCCCACCAAAATATAGATTGCCACGGAATTACATTCAAGATTTTTGGAATAATAATTTTCCTCATTGTTTTTCTATAAACCAAAATACTATAAATATCATAAATACTATAAATATCATAAATACTATAAAGATGCATGTTAAAGTTGCAATTATAACAAATGGCTCAACTCAGAGACAAAAGGCTAAAATAATTAACACTAATTTAAATAGTTGTTTTGATATAATAATTATTTCTGAAGAAGTGGGATTTAGTAAACCTGACAACCGTATATTTGAATTAGCATTAAATAAGCTTAATGTGCAACCGGAAGCAGCATTATTCGTTGGAGATGACATAGAAAAAGATATTGGTGGCTGTCAAAATGCGAATATAAAGGGCATATGGTTCAATCCTTATATGATCAAGAATGATACCGAAATAAAACCATATGCCGAGATCAATTCTTTTGATAGATTATTAAGTTATTTTACATATTGGGGTCTCGCCACATCACCATCAAGCTAAGAAAAGCAAATACCCCAAAACACAAATTTCATCTCACTTTTTTGTTTGATAAGTTATTAATTTCTTTTAACACATGAAGCTTTTTTATTTCAAGGTTCTGTTATCTTTCGTTGTTGATTTACTTTATTAAACTATTTGGAAGTTTTGTTGAACAAGTTGTAAATTTAACATTTTAAAGTAAGAGCATTTCTTTGTAATGAGAAATGCTTTTTATTTTTGTCAAAATTAAAAGGACATTTCAATAACAATAATAATATAATAAAAAACAATATGAATTTATTGTAAAACGATAAATCACATGATAAAATCATGTTGTCATTAAATAAGCGAGGTGCTTTTTATGAAACAAGTTACGACACTCTTTTTAAAGCTAGCTGTTATTTTTATAGAAATCCCAGTTCTTGCATTGTGCATATTTTTGGTACCTAAGTTCGGGAATTTTGCTGGAGAATTGTATCCAGATATTGCTTATATGAAATCTCTCGTTTTAATCGATATGTACGCGGCAGCGATACCTTTTTACTTTGCTCTGTATCAAGCTTTTAAACTTTTAAGCTATATTGATAAGAACCAAGCGTTCTCGGAATTATCGGTAAAGGCTTTAAAGAATATAAAATACTGTGCCATCACGATCAGTACCTTGTACTTGCTAGGTATGCCACTCTACTATCTCATAGCGGAAAGAGTTGACCCTCCAAGTATCATACCAATCGGATTGGTCATTATTTTCGCCTCTATGGTGATCGCCGTTTTTGCTGCTGTTCTCCAAAGACTTTTACAAGAAGCTATTAATATAAAATCAGAAAATGATTTAACGGTCTGAGGTGGAGGATATGGCAATTATTATTAATATTGATGTGATGTTAGCAAAACGAAAAATGAGCGTAACGGAGCTTTCGGAGAGGGTTGGGATTACGATGGCGAATCTTTCCATTCTGAAAAATGGGAAAGCAAAAGCGGTTCGTTTTTCAACATTAGAAGCGATATGTAAGACTTTGGATTGTCAACCAGGTGATATTTTGGAGTACAAAAGCGATGAAGGCACTCAATAAAAACAGACAACAACTTTCTTCAACCAATGGGATTAGATAGTGAAATTAAGATGAAGGGATAGCGATTAAGCTATCCCTTCTCTGCGTTTATTATTGTTATTTAATTAGAGAATTCCATTGAGAAAAGGTTGATAGAACAAGCCAAAAGAGAAAAAAAGAAAGGGATTACCTATAAGGAACGTAGTAAACGGTTAAGTGGAATCAACGTGTATATTACGAACCTTTCTGCAGAAAACGTTCCAACGGAACATATCCATGACTTATATTCATTACGTTGGCAAATTGAAATTTTATTTAAAACATGGAAATCTTTCTTTCAAATTGACAAATGTAAAGAAATCAAGAAAGAACGCTTAGAGTGCCATTTATATGGACAACTCATTAGTATTTTACTCTGTACATCTACCATGTTTAAAATGCGTCAGTTACTCTTGGATAAGAAAAAGAAGGAATTAAGTGAGTACAAAGCCATTTATATGATAAAAAATTATTATCAGTTGTTTTATGAAGGATTACAAAAAGGCACCCAAGAATTATCAAAAATTTTTCTACGTTTTTTTTTGCCTTTTGGAGAAAAGTGGACAAAAATCCCATAGGTATGAGAAGAAAACAGTCTTTGATATCTTAGGTGTTGTCTATGAATGTACGATGTCACAAAAACGAAAATGTGCATAATTTTTTTAAAAATCCTATTCAGTAGGTTTATTTGTCATGCACATTTTTTATGTAGTCATCAAAAATCAAAGAGAATACACTACTATATAAACTCTTAGAACGCTTAGCTTGATGGCGATGGGGTACCACCCACATTTTAACGAAAATATACACTAAGCAAATTTCGACATAAAAATAGCCGGATTTTCTACTCTAAGAAAAATCCAGCTTTTATTTTTAGACTTGTTGTAAGGGACGAAGAGCTTCTAATGTTGTAGTATCTTTCGTATCGAATCGATACTCACCTAAAAAATTAATATGTTCCCACCCTAGTGGTGAGATATGTTTTAATAGTTCTTCATTAAATCCATACGTACTATTTAACATTTCTACAGCTTTACTTAAATATGTGGTATTCCATATAATGATGGCATTAATGAGAATACTTAATGCACTTGCTCGTTGCAATTGATCTTGGAGTGCACGCTCACTTTTTATTATTTATTACACCTATCTACCACCTTAATAATTTATACAAGATTTTATGCAAAAAAGAAGAAAAAGAAAATAACGAGGATCCCTAGAATCCCCGCTATATCAATCATGTATAAAATCTTGCATATCGATTGTACATCAAAAAGAAGAAAGAACCGAATCAAAACAAGGATTCCCCCTTGTCCTTGCTACCGATAATGAAACGTTATGTTAACCTTATATGTATAGAGTATTCATAAACCATCATACTCTTATTCATCTTTTTTATTAGGTTCTTGGATTTGGAGTAATTCAACAAAAACACTTGGCATGTCCTGTATTTGAATTCGATTGTCTACAAAATGTTGCAAATTAAATCCATTAAAAAGAGCCATTCCTGCTGTTGCTAAAGTTCTGGCATCCAATGAACTTCCGACAATACCTTCATTTTTCATTTCTTGAATAAAATGTGTAGTAAACGTCCTCCATTCTTCCATCTGGAGAGTAAGTATCTCTTTTATCTGTGGTAATTCATTCGAAATCATACAGCCTTGAAGAAGCATAGAAGAAGACCCCTTCTCATACTTAATATCTCATTTCCTCTATTCGGAAATGATCTTATTAACCAATAAAAACTACGAAACTCATATCTACAATCCTCCATCCACCGATAGACTTCCGTTGTATATAAGTCATCTTTTCGCTTTATTATTTGAACTTTATATTTTTTACTTGGAGAAAAAAACTCTGCTATTACCTGCTCCATAACTAAATTCCCCCCTTTAAAATATTAATGTACAAGCAGTATAATTTCTATTTCAAAAAACACAAAAAGAACCATTTTGGTTCTTTTTATTTTTTAGAATCCTATTTTATACCTTTATATTCACTTATGTCCGCATCATGGAACGCCTCTCGCCATACATCAAATGTTTTACAGAGTTCCCTAGTACCCTTCTTATGTAGATGAACATACTTATACCCATATTCATCTCCTTTTTTATGACGAACTTGGTTATTTTTTTTTATTATAATTCTACCAGATCGGGTAACATCGTATTGTTCTTCATATCCTGTAACACTTCTTCTCTCTTCCACCATATCTTTCACCTCTAATTAACTAAGATTTTTTTAACTAGTTACATTTTTAAATCTGATGTATGAGTATTGGATTTGAGTCAATATTTTGGACACAAAAAAGTTAAATCTAAGCTACTTTTTTAGCTAGAT
Organism: Bacillus cereus group sp. N21; assembly: GCF_016483395.1. NCBI lineage: Bacteria > Bacillati > Bacillota > Bacilli > Caryophanales > Bacillaceae > Bacillus > Bacillus cereus group sp. N21. The sequence continues at coordinate 14 of NZ_JAEHBX010000096.1, read as the reverse complement.
CTTCTATAGTTTGG
>NZ_JAEHBX010000095.1:0-13737 GCF_016483395.1 Bacillus cereus group sp. N21 | reverse complement strand
CCGGAACCATCTTTTAAGTGCCTAATTTTTAAAGGTCTTTTTATTAAACTGTCCATTTTATAGGGTACAGTTCAATGAATGCTTGCTTCTTTTCTTTTACATCGTATGTTTAAATGTAAATAACTCTTCTTTAGGAAGTGGAACCCGCTGCACCTCTTCTACTCCTTCTTGTTTTTTATTTTCCCCTATTCTTACTTTCGTGATCGCATCCTCTATACTTCGTGCAATCATATTCCCTGAAAAAATAGTAAGCCCAAAGAAAGTAATTGGTACGAGTGGAATCCACGGATGCACTGTTAGAGACCTAAAATAGGCACCTATTAAACCTGACCATTCATGTGTATAAGAGTCTAGTTCTTTATTATCCATTCCACCAAACTGTACCGTCCCTCCAAAAAACACTTCAAGTAATCCTAAATGAAGAAAAAGAATCAGCGTTTGAACAAACTGCTGCATCAATACAAGTACAAACGTCATATATAAGTGCGGAAACACATGTTTCACAACAATATGCCGTTTACTTCCTCCTAGTATACGAGCAGCATCTATAAACTCTTCCTTTTGCAATTTCCGCACTTCATTCGCAATATAGAGAGAAATTGTAGGAAGTGCAAGCACAATAAACAATATGACTTGAAATGATGCTCTCTCAAAAAAACTTGATGTTTCTTGTCCATTTGCAAAGCTAGTCGCAAACCGAAGTAAAAAATATACAATCATGACCGTTGGAATTACTGTAAAACTATCAAAAAAAGCTTCAATTTTTGAAAATCCTCTTTTTATATAAGTTCCTAATATTACGCCAAAAAACACACCTATCATCATACGCATAATAGCAATAAAAGCAGATATACCAATAGTCCATTTTGCACCCTCAATAACTAAATTTAAAAGATCATAACCTTTTCGATCTGTTCCGAGTAAAAACTGCGATGAAGGCGAAAATGGTGGAACTTCTGGATTTCCTTGTGCATCATACTGCAAAGATACTTGCCGAATCTGCCCATCATTCCATATCGTATTTCCAATACTTACGAGAACTAATACAATGAGAAATAAACTACTGAGCCAAAACCTTTTATCACGCTTTATATATTTCCACATCTCTTACGCCCTCTCTTTCATCGCATCCGGAACGAAATAATGAAACGACTTAAATAAAATAAAAATTGGGATATAAATAAGTAAAACACTGATTGTAAACATCTCAATCGCTGGATAATCTTTAATGAATATAAAAATACCGTGCGTATTAAAAAGCCATTCGATAATATATAAATTCGATAACATGAACCAAATATTCGTTTTTGCAAAAAATAGTGTACTAAGTAATACATTTCGTAAAACATGACGATTTAAAATATAGAAACGATCTAACCCTTTTGACTTCGCAAATAACACATAATCTTTTTCTAATTCTGTTTCAAAACGAAGGAGTAATAACTTTACGAACATAATAGTAGTGGGGATACTCAAACAAATGATAGGTAAACCTCGAATCGATTCACCTTTTAATGCTGCAATTTTAACAGGTAAAAAACCTGTCTTTTGAAAAAACCATATGACAAGAATTTGTGATCCAATAATAAGAAGAATATCTGGGATAGACTCAACAAAAAGAAGAAATGATTTGATACGGTTTTGTATGTGTGGACGACTTCTAATGATGATATATACGATGCAAAAAGCTATAAATAGTGAAATAAAAAATGAAGCTAAAAAAATAATCATCGTTTCTTTATAATGAATAAATAGTTGCGGAAATAACGGTTTATTCCCTGCATATGTTAAATTCGGAACATCTAGCAGCTTCACGACTAACATCTTTAAAGCTTGAACATACTGCGAAAAATTAATATGTAATCCTTCAAATAGTTTTGGAAGAGCCCCTAAACAAATAATTCCTATAATTGAAAGAATAAATTGTATAGCAATCTCTATCCCATTTAAAACCATCTTTCTTGCCATGTTTCCCCTTCTCTCTATAAAAATTCCCATTCTATTCCACTTTATTTTATAAATAATTTAGAAAATTGTAAATATTCACCACGATAAAAAACCACTAGATTATGATTCTAGCGGTTCTTTATGCATATGTTTTTCATTTCTAGCAAATGGCATATACAAGATTAGGCATCCAATAAACGCAACGATTTCTAATGAAATAATATAGTATGGATGCGGACCTAACATATCAAGTAATGAAGCTGTTTCTGATTTATGCGCCAAAAACATATAATTACCACCGGTTTTATAATTCACAAACGAAACGATTGGAATCAATATGTTTAAAAAAAGCATTGTACGCTTAATCGATTGAAAAGTCGGCCTATACCCTTCCACCCATGTCATAAAGAGCGGTGCCCATATTAACAATACATGTGCGATGAAATATTCTATGAAGCGAAAATGCGGAAATGCATACTGTAAGTTTGGGGTTAAGATTGCTTGTGATGCCCCGATTATCCCAGTAAAAAAGACAATCTCGTATATTTTATAACTTTTTGTAATAACCATTATTGTTGCTAATAATAGGCTAATGGTACATAACTCAAATGGTAATGATGTACTCAACTGAAAAATTCCAGCTTTCACTTGCCACATATCAAGTCCAATTTCACTTCCGATAAATAAAAAGGCAATCGCATATCGTACAGCCATATTCCATTGTTGCTCACGGAGTATGTCTTGAAAATGATAAAGAAAATAAGCTCCTATACCGATAAGAAGTAGTATAATGACATGTTGTTTTGAATACGGAACAAATGGCTCTACCGGAAATGCTCCAAAGTACGTTTCCATATTCCTCACTCCTTTCCTTCATAAATATTATTGTAAGAAAGAAAAGGCTCGTCAACCAATCTGCTCTCCCCCTAAATGAAAAGGCTCCAGATATACAAATTCTCAACCTTATTTCTCTCCATACGCTAACCTTACAAAACTGTAATGTTATTGTAAGCTAAAACGATTTGTCATATTTTCTCTCTCTTCTATACTGAAAACAGATACAAAAACGAGCGAAAAGGTGATAAATAAATGAAAAAGAAAAATAAAGTAATCATTACTGGTTTAATAACAATTGGAATTGCAGCAGGTTCATATTTTGCTTTTGCTGGCGGTGGCGATGTAGCAAAAGCTTACAGCAGCTATAAAGTATCAGAAAAGCAAATTGAAAATGCACAAAAATTTGGTGGCGAAGTCATTCCAAATGGTATTGAAACAATCGCATTTGATCCATCAAAAGGGACATATGAGCTATCTGTTAAAAAAGGCGATGAAGTAAAAAAAGGACAGCTACTTTTTAAATATAATGATCCTTCCATGAAGTTAGGTGTAACAGAAGCCGAAATGCAAAAAAAACTTGCTAATAAAGAAGTAGAATTATTAAACAAACAACTAAATGCAGCAAAACAAAAATTACAAAAAGATAAAAATGCCGGTTCACCTGGGGAGATGCTAAAAGCAACAGAAACTGAAATCACACAACTTGAATCACAACTTGAAATGAAAAAATTTGAAGTTGAAAAAGCTGATCAAATGATTCAAACAAACAAAGAAAAACTCACTACACTTTCTGTAACAAGCCCAGCTGATGGCGTAATTGAAGAAATTGCAAAAAATGCGAATGAAAAAACAGGTATGAGCGGCATTACCCTTCGCACTGCCGGTCCTCTTAAAGTAAAAGGTCAGCTATCAGAATATGAATTAGCCCAAGTAAAAGTTGGGCAAGAAGTAACTGTTACATCCAAAACGGTACCAGGAAAAAAATGGACTGGAAAAGTCACTGAAATCGGTACAACACCAGTAAAGAGCATGGATGAAAACAAGACAGTATCTAACTATCAATTTATTGTCACATTAGATAATAATGAAGAATTACAAACGGGCTTCCACGTATACGTAACAAGCAAGTCTGGCGAAGCAACTGGTACAGTTGTTCCAAAAAGCAGCATTGTGAAAAAAGGCGATAAAAATGTTGTATTTATCGTGAAAGATGGTAAGGCAAAGGAACAAGCTGTTACTGTTGAATTTGAAACAGATAGCGAAGCAAAAGTGTCTGGCGTAAAAAAAGGTGACCAAATCATCTCTAAACCAGAAAAAGACTTAAAAGATGGTATGGAGGTTAACGCCCAATGATTGACTTAAGAGGCATCACGAAAGCCTTTCAAAACGGTGAAGAAACAGTTCAAATCTTACATGGTATTGATGTAACACTTAATCAAGGCGAATTCACTTCTATCATGGGGCCGTCTGGTTCTGGTAAATCGACATTAATGAATATTATCGGCTGCTTAGATAAGCCGACAAGTGGAACTTATTCGTTAGCTGGACAGAACATTTCAAACATGTCTGAAACGGAGTTAGCTCATATTCGTAATAAAGAAATCGGATTTGTATTCCAAAACTTCATGCTTCTCCCACGTCTCAATGCACTACAAAACGTAGAATTACCTCTTATCTACGCTGGAGTAGATAAAAAAGAACGACGTGAACGTGCATTAGCTGCACTAACAAAAGTAGGTCTAGCAGATCGTGCCACGCATTTGCCAAATGAATTATCTGGTGGACAAAAACAGCGTGTTGCCGTTGCTCGTGCAATTGTAAATAATCCAAAGTTCATTTTAGCTGATGAACCAACTGGTGCGCTTGATACAAAGACAAGTAAACAAATTATGGACCTCTTTTACGAATTAAACAAACAAGGCTCAACAATCATTATGATTACCCATGATCGTGAAATTGGGGAAGCGGCAGCACGCCAAATTGTAATTCGTGACGGAAATATCGTCCAAGATTGGAGAGGTTAATTTTGAACACAAACGAAAATATACGCATGGCCCTTTCCTCTATCTTCGCTCATAAAATGCGTTCTATTTTAACGATGTTGGGGATTATTATTGGGGTTAGCGCCATTATTACAATCATCTCTATTGGGGATGGAACAAATGCCAAGTTCCGTGAACAAATTGGTAAAGAAAAGAAAGATCAATTTTCAGTGAACTATACAACAGAAGATTATTCTGATATGGATGGAAAAATATCTGCAAGCATGTATGACAATGTCTCAAAAATTTCTGGTGTTCAAGATGTATATCCTGATGTTAGAGGAAAAGAGAAAGTATATGCCGGAAAAAAAGAATTAGATATTGATATAACTGGTGTAAAAGGCGATTACTTTGAAGATACATCTCGCTTCAAACTTGAGCACGGCAGGTTGTTCACTGCTGCTGATTTAGATAAACCTGAACATACAATCGTGTTACACAAAGATGCATTTGATAAATTGTTCCCTTCTTGGGAGGAAGGTTTATATGTTGATATAAAAGGTACTCCTTATAAAGTAGTGGGTGTATATTCTATCAAAGCAATGATGGGTGGCATGGCGTTTAAAGAAGGTGCTATCTCTGCTGAAAACTGGCCTGTTCTATTTGGGAAAAATAATTATGACGGCTTAACAGTAAAAATTGCTCCAGGTCAAGATAAGCAAACTGTGCAAGATGCAGTTGTAAAATCATTAAATGATGCGAAAAAACCAGAGCATACTGGGAAATTCAAAGTACCAAATCCACAAGACGATTTAAAAGAGATTGATAGCTTCACAGGCATATTAAAAAGTGTATTCGGTGGTATTGCAGCAATTTCACTTTTAGTTGGTGGTATTGGCGTTATGAATATCATGCTTGTATCAGTAACAGAACGTACACGTGAAATTGGTATCCGTAAAGCACTTGGTGCAACGCGCGGAAAAGTATTGATGCAATTCCTAATTGAATCTTGTATTTTAACAGCATTAGGCGGATTCATTGGATTTATGCTCGGTATCTTCTTCGCTTGGATTGTCGCAATGTTTGCGGGATGGCCGCTTGTTGTTTCAATAAAACTAGGTCTGATTTCTGTCGCACTTTCTATGCTAATCGGTATCCTATTCGGTTTACTACCCGCTAATAAAGCTGCGAAACTTGATCCGATTGAATGCTTACGATATGAATAAACGAAAGGTTGCCTATCATAAGGCAACCTTTTTATATTCCTAAAGATTCCATCCCCGCTCTCAACCTTCTCATAAACTCATTCTTACTATTCTCTTGGACAAAAGCATGTTTAGGAACAATATTTGCACTCATCGAGCTTACATAAATAAAAATATATGCCTCATTTTCTTCTACCTTCTCGATTCCTTTCCAATTTAGCTTTGTCTCTCCACCATTATTTGTTTCAATAATCCCCTCATCCGTTATTTGTACATTGTGCTTACCTATTAAATTGTCATAGCTTCCTTCCCGAAGCATTTTCTTAATATTTCTCTCAATAAGTTTATAGAAACACTTAGGATAAAACACGATCCATATAACCCCTGCTAGTAAAAAAATAAAAGGTAAATCCATCGATTTATAATCTGGTGGTCCAAATAAAAAAACACTAAGTGGAACAGCAAACAGAATAATAGCTACAATATAATGCTGAAGAACTAAAGAGCGCTTTACCATTTTAGAATGCCTTGCATAATGTAGATTAAATGCAATAAAATCTTGTTCTGTTAACGTATATTCTACCTGCATTTTTCGCCCTCCATCTCTAACCAAAACTCCCCTATATTGTATCATTTATCCATTTTAATTCCTCTATTTTTTTCACATCAAAAAAGCCATCATATTCATGATGGCTTCTTACATAAACATACTATTTTTTTAACACAAATCCAAATTTATCCCAAGCCTGTAAATAATCTAATAAGAAAATTTCTTCTTCCACAACACGGCCAACTACATTTGTTTTTCCTGTGTTAACCATATCTTTTAAGGCAATCTGTAATTCTCCTTTATACTGGCCATACTGTTCATTATCAATGAGAATATCGCCACGTTTAATCGGTCTTGTATTATGAGGTTTAAACTCTTCTTTTTTATATTTCACACGACTTTGTGTTGAACGAATCATATATTCAGACACATCCCCGCGATAAAAATGCGGTTCTTCTACTACAATCTTTCTTTCTAATTCTGTTGTTGTTTCATAAATCTCTATATCAAACGTTTGCTTTTCTTTATTTATTTCTCCGAGCGCCTTTAATTCTTCTTCTGATGCATATGCATTCGCAATGATTACATCATCAATCAATTCTGTTGCAAATAAATGTTTCGCCTGCGTTGTCATTGGCAATTCACGATGTTGTTCGATTGTACATAACCCTTCAGTTACCGGCCATGGACCATATGTCGCATCAAATGATGTAATAAAGGCAGCAGTTCTCATGCCGTAATCTTTAAATTGTTTTGAGCATTTCATAAAATGATCATAAGAAAGACCAGAATAACGATGTGGATAGAAGTTATGACAACCAATTAAATTTTCACAGTTCGGACGATGACTCATAATATTATCAACATATTTCGTACCGTTACTCATATTAATCTCAATTTTTAATCCATATGGGTTATATGTCATAATGGATTCTTCTAATCCTGAAAAACCAACATCTAGACGAATACCATATGCACCTAATTCGTGGAAGAATAAGAGATCGTTGTAAGAAATACCGAGCTGTTCAAAAACGGCTGGACTAATATCAACAAGTACTTGGAAACCTAATTCATTCGCATGCGAAATCGTTTCCTTAAACTCTTTAACAATCTTCTCTTTTTCTCCATCCACTGATAATAAACATGTGAATACACGTGTAAAACCATATTGATGTGCTAATGTTAAATATTCCTTATCTTTCTCTACTGTAGAATGTTCTGGATAAATAGAAATACCTAATCGTCTCATGCATATACACCTCTTTCTTCATCATCATTTTGTAAACCCTTTCAAACATATATAGTAAAGTAGTAGAAATCCCCTTCTACTTTACCATCCGTTTGAATCCGCTTTCTTTTCAAAAAAACATCTCTATCAATCTTAACAACTAGCAGACTATACATCTATACTTTACCTTTTTTAAGAGCATTTGTGTAGCATTTACACAAATTTGCAAATTTTTTCGCCCCAAAAAATTGTTACATCATTTCAGTTCACCTTTCTTGACTGGTACATTGACCACTACATATACTCGAAAGAACAGAGAAAAATATTTAGGGGATGAATATATGGGAGAAGCAGCACTCGTAAAACGAGAACCATTATGGACAAAAGAATTTATTGCGCTCATTTTAGCAAACTTATGTATGTTTTTAGGCTTTCAAATGTTAATTCCAACATTACCTGTTTACGTGAAAGAAATTGGTGGCACTAGCTCAAATATTGGATTTGTTGTTGGAATGTTTACTGTGGCAGCTTTAATTATCCGGCCGCTCACTGGAAATGCACTACAAAAATTTAGTAAAAAACTGATTTTAATGACTGGTACTGCAATTTGCCTACTAGCGATGGGCAGCTACCTATTTGCCTCCACTGTCTTTCTTCTTCTTGCTGTTCGCATTTTACACGGAGCTGGTTTTGGTATTACAACGACCACATATGGGACTGTAGTCTCTTACTTAATTCCTGCAGCACGTCGTGGCGAAGGTATGGGATATTTCGGCCTCTCTGGAACGATCGCTATGGCACTTGGTCCTCTTATTGGCCTCTGGCTCATGCAGACTTATAGCTTTACGATTCTTTTTTTATGTGCACTATCTTGCACAGTAGTTTCATTAATATTAACAAAGCTACTCAAAATTCAAGCAACTGAAAAACCAATTCACCAAGCACATGAATCATTTTTAGATGGGTTTATCGAAAAGAAAGCTTTACTTCCTTCATTATTAATATTGTGTATTACATTAATGTACGGAGGAATTGGGAGCTTTATCACGTTATTTGCTACGCAAGTCGGTATCGCTGATATTAGCCTTTTCTTCTTATTTAACGCCCTTGCCATCGCTGTAACACGTCCCTTCTCAGGAAGACTATACGATGTAAAAGGCCATGCATTTGTTATTATTCCCGGTGTTATCTTAACATTTACAGGAATTATTCTGTTATCGTATACAACAACAATACCAAGTTTAATCATTGCAGCAAGCTGTTACGGAAGTGGATTCGGCGCTATTCAGCCGGCCTTACAAGCATGGATGATTGACCGTGTAGCTCCGCATCGCCGCGGCGTTGCTACCGCAACATTCTTCTCGGCATTTGACCTCGGCATTGGGGCAGGTGCAATTATTTTCGGATTCATCGCACACTTTACAGACTATGCAACTGTATATCGTTATTCTTCTATATTACTTATCGCATTTCTCTTTATTTACATTACAAATGTACGAAAACAAAAACAGATGGATAAAAAGAATGAAAAAGCTGCTGGATAACCCAGCAGCTTTTTCTAACCCTTATCTATCTCGATGATACTTTAAATTTGTTGTTACATTGTCTCCAAAATAAGTCTCAGATCCATACTCTCCAGAAGCAACTATTTTAGTTGTTAACAACACTTTATTTCCAGCTAATTGAATGGTGCCTTTTGCAATACATTACTTCTTATATTTGTAAATGTAAAAGTCCCAACACCATTATTATCAAACGTAACAATAGCTCCACATAAAACGAATATTATCATTAACACAGTAGATGCATATTTCATTATTTTCTCCACGCCTATACTTAATTCTGAATTTGATTATATCCTCTTTATTTGGACATATATTATCCTCTCATATTATAACAATTTGAATATTTACATATAAATATTCAAATTGTATAGTTCTAAGACACTATTTACTTCGCATATTTTTTTACGTTAAACAAAAAGTATACAAAGAACTTCCAAATTAAATGTTATTTCTTTACAATACAACCCTATATAACGCATTAAAACCAATTAAATCCAGGGGTTTCTTTAAATAAATGTAAACTTTTTATCCCTTTGTAAATTTAATGTAAAGTTTACATTGATATCATTTACACCATCTCAAATTTTAGTTAATAATTACACCGTACATGAAATTTAAGGAGTGAAATGCGTGGAATTTAATGTTCAAGACATGATCTTCCAGTTTATTGGTGGATTAGGTATTTTCTTATTTGGGATTAAGTACATGGGAGACGGTCTGCAACAAGCAGCTGGTGATCGCCTACGTGACATTCTCGATCGTTTTACAACTAACCCACTTATGGGCGTACTAGCAGGTATGTTAGTTACCGTACTGATTCAATCTAGCTCAGGAACAACCGCTTTAACAGTTGGACTTGTAAGTGCTGGATTTATGACGCTCAGACAAGCAATTGGCGTTATTATGGGTGCTAACATTGGTACAACTGTTACAGCATTTATTATCGGAATTAAAATCGGAGAATATGCTCTTCCAATTATGGCAGTTGGAGCAATCTTACTATTCTTCTTTAAAAATAAAAAAGTACAATCTCTTGGACAAGTCGTCTTCGGATTTGGTATGTTATTCTTCGGTTTAGAATTAATGAGCACAGGTATGAAGCCACTACGCTCTTTAGAATCATTCCAAGAATTAACTGTTAGTATGAGTAACAGCCCAGTCCTAGGAGTTATCGTAGGTACAATCTTTACATTAATTGTACAAAGCTCAAGTGCAACAATTGGAATCTTACAAGAATTATTCGGCCAAGGTGCAATCGATTTAAAAGCTGCTCTACCTGTACTGTTTGGTGATAATATCGGAACAACAATTACCGCTGTATTAGCAGCGATTGGTACTTCTATTGCAGCAAGGCGCGCAGCATTAGTACACGTTATCTTTAACATAGTTGGTACCATCATCTTTACAATTTTATTAGTACCATTTACAAACTTAATTCAATATTTCCAAACATCGTTAAACTTAAATCCAGAAATGACAATTGCTGTTGCGCATGGAACATTCAACGTAACGAATGCGATTATTCAGTTTCCATTCATTGCAGTGTTAGCGTGGATTGTAACAAAAATTATTCGCGGAGAAGATGCCGCTATTGACTTTAAACCGCAGCATTTAAATCCAATCTTTATTGAACAATCTCCTGCTATCGCCTTAACAGAGGCACAAAAAGAGATTATTCGTATGGCAGAGTTCTCATTACACGGCCTAAAAGAAGCAACTCAATTTTTAAATACAAAAGAAAAGAAACATGCTGATATGGCAACTCAACTAGAGGGTGCTATTAACAACTTAGATAGAAAAATTACGGAGTATTTAGTGCTACTTTCTGAAAAACCACTTTCACCAATGGATTCCGAAAAACATTCTGTCTTAGCGTCTGTTGTCGGAGATATTGAACGCGTTGGCGACCATGTAGAAAACGTTGTAGAACTTGTGGACTCCCAAATTTCTAACCGTGTCACACTATCAGATGAAGCAATGGCGGAACTAAATGAAATGCTTGAACTAACAATTTCAACATTACAAGATGCAATTGGAGCTTTAACAAACTTCGACACTGAACTTGCACAAACGGTCATTACGAAAGAACGTAAAATTGACCAAATGGAACGTGTATTACGTAAGCGCCACGTGCTACGCCTGAATGAACGTAGTTGCTCAGGTGATGCAAGCATCATCTTTATTGATATGGTAAGTAATTTAGAGCGTATCGGTGATCACGCTGTAAATATTGCAGATGGAGTTTTAGGGGAACAAGGAAAAGTTGCATTAAAACAAACACTATAATACAAATTGAAAAAACTGATATAAAATCTTTCTTTTTTGGTGAGAAAGAGCGTCCGTCCTTGCATAGAAGCGATCAGGGTCTTTTTTAGCCCCATGACGAGTGAAAACAAAGAGAGAAAACGAGTGCAGGTCTCCTTTTGTTTTCATAGCAGCGACTTATATGCCAACAAATCAAAATGGATTTAATCGAGTAGAAGACATGACAATCCCATGTCTTCTATCACTTTATAATTGATTTTTTTCCTTTTCATTTATAAGAATTGCTCGAAATGATGTATGATTCATTATGTCTATCTCCTTTACTCCTAACAAACAGTTTTTTCACTTCATTATATAAGGCCTATAGAAGAATGTAATATAATCTTCCTCTTGAACATATTTCAACAAATCTTACTTCTTTATTATTTTTTCATAATATGTATTTCTATTTCTAATACGACAAATTATAATTGTTCTATTGCTTATTCTCCTAAAATTCACTTTACGAAAGGCGGAAAAATCTGACTTTTCGTGAAATAAATCGAATTTTAGCGAAATGTAAATGATTTGTAATGTTCTTTTTCGCTAACATTCATTATAATTAGGTGATATGAGTATCGTATTTCAATCCAAATGAAGGAGTATATGAAATGGATCAAAACCCATCTTTGCAAGAAAATACACGAAATAATAAGAAAAAAGGAAAGAAAAAAACAAAAATCATTCTAAGTGCTCTCTTATTATTTTTAATAGTAGGAGGCGGTTATACTTGGTTTTTAGTAAATAAAGCATCCTCTGCTGTTTTTAATGCCGCCCACGATTTAGCACGCGGTGATAAATCAGATTTACGTGATAAAGCAGTTAAACCTATTTCTAACAATGTATCGGTATTAATCATGGGCGTTGATGAAAGCGATGTCCGTGGCAAAGAATACGGTGCTGCTATAAGAACAGATGCAATGTTACTTGCAACTTTTAATAAAGATAGTAAAACTGTAAAACTTTTAAGTATTCCACGAGACACATATACTTATATCCCAATAGAAAAGAAAATGGATAAAATTACGCATGCACATGCGTTTGGTTCGGCTAAAAATGGAAAAGCTGGTGGCCCGCAAGCTAGTATTGATGCGGTAGAAGATTTACTCCACGTTCCTGTTGATTACTTTGTAAAATTCAACTTTAAATCATTTATAAAAATTGTGGATGATTTAGGTGGTATTGAAGTAGACGTTCCTGTTGAATTTACTGAACAAGATAGTAACGATAATGCAGGTGCAATCCACTTGAAAAAAGGCGTTCAAAAATTAAACGGTGAAGAAGCTCTTGCTCTTGCTAGAACACGCCATATTGATAGTGATGCAATGCGTGGTCAACGTCAACAACTTGTTATCGAAGCCATTCTGAAAAAACTAACAAACATTGATTCTGTAACAAAAGTAGGAAATATTATTGATCACATTAATGGACAGTTCGTTACAAACTTAACATTTGATGATATGTTATCATTCTATAAATACGGTTCAGATTCTTCACTTGAAAAATTACAAATTAATGGTAAAGATTGTTATATGTCAGCTGGTGATAAAGAATGCGGTCGTGCAAGTGATGGTGGTACGTATTATTATGTGCCAGTAGAAAAAGATTTAGACGATTTAACAAAACAACTTCGTACTCATCTTGGACTATCTGAGTATAAGAAAGTTGATTCTGATGATAAAGAGAACAAGAAAAAACCAAGCTCTGAGAAAACAAAAGATACGAAACAAGATAACGATAATCGTCAAAATTCTACTAACCAAAAAAGTAACAATGACGATGAAAACGTAAAGACCAAAACATCATCGAATGAGAAAACAAAAGATACAAATCACGATAGCGATAATCGTCAAAATTCTACTAACCAAAAAAGTAACAATAACGATGAAAACGTAGAGACCAAAACATCATCGAATGAGAAAACAAAAGATACAAATCACGATAACGATAATCGTCAAAATTCTACTAACCAAAAAAATAACAATAACGATGAAGACACAGAGACAACATCGAATAAAAATTAATAAAAAACCCAGCTCTATATGAACTGTACCCTATAAAATGGACAGTTTAATAAAAAGACCTTTAAAAATTAGGCACTTAAAAGATGGTTCCGGTA
>NZ_JAEHBX010000094.1:0-13785 GCF_016483395.1 Bacillus cereus group sp. N21 | reverse complement strand
CCATTAACTTGCTGCCAATCTGTTTGCATGGCTCCAGAAGAGTTAAAATAATACCAAATACCATTAACTTGCTGCCAATCTGTTTGCATGGCTCCAGAAGAGTTAAAATAATACCAAATACCATTAACTTGCTGCCAGCCTGTTATAATGTCGTCTGTTGGTTGAGAAAGGTTATTATAATACCCCTCAACACCATTTACGAATGAATCCCATAGTCCATTATTAATCATGTTAGCAGGACAGTTTTTACCACTCCATCTTTGGTGTTTTACGATATTATTTAACGGTACACCCGTTTCTTTCATTAAATAAGCTACAAGTTTCTTAGCGTTATTTAATGCTTTACTGTAGTTACCGTCTCTGTTAACTGCGATTTCAATTGCAATAGATTGTCTATTACCTGGACCATCACCGTCTCCTGCGTGCCACCCGTTCTCGTTTAATGGTAAGTGTTGATAAATCTCTTTATCGTCTACTGTAAAGTGCCATGATGCAGTTCGGTCTGTGTTCCCTACTGCTTGGTTATATAGATATTGAGCGTGGCTTCTAGCACCTGCTCCTACACTTGTATTATCAGTCTCATGAATTGTAATGTACTTTGGACTCATGTAGTTTTGAGGACGAATATTATCGTTACCTACTGGAACAATCCATTCAGTGAATGGAACACCGTTTATTGTACTAGAGATTCTAGGTGATGCGGAAGACAGACTACGTTTTGTTCTGTTGGAATTGTTAGGAACAGTTAATGTACCCGTTTCATCATGAATACCTTCTGAACGTTGAAGACTGTCTGCTTTCTTATTATCGACAGTACCTCCACCACGTCCGTCTACCCCTCCAAAACTAGCTTCAATACTTTTTATAGCCTGTTCATCTGATGCTTGAAGTTGGTCTGTTTTACCTTGTTCTTGAACGCTTGTAGGTTGCTTATTGTTTACTGATTGTTGTTCCTCTGCAAATGATGCCAATGGTGAAGATAATACCGTTAATCCTGCTGTTAATGCTACTACTTTTTTGTTAAATTTAATATTCATTTCTACTTTGGTATATCTCACTATTTTAATAGATATACCTTCCTCCTTGTACTTCTTTTAGTGTGAATAATAGTTTAAATAATGGTAGTCTGAATCCAAAAAATAACGACTTGATTTTTCATTTCATATAATTAGCTGAAATCTATAGGTCCTCCTAGATATGTCAATATTTCAGAGTTATAACACAACACTAGGGCTCCTCCCACAACTAAGACCAATGAAAAGAAAATCCAACACAGATTTTTCTTCATAATTGTTTAAATCTATATTGGGGAGCGTTTCAAACAAATATCGAAGAGAATGATAAGGACTTAAATTGTTCTCTTTTGCAGTTTCAACCACACTATACATGATGGCACTCCCTCTAGTACCTTCGGAAAAATATAATTTAAATAACATAAATAACCTTTAATATACAAAACTATAACATTTTACTTTATATCCCGTTTGTTTTCTATGAAATTCACAAATCTTTCAAAAATCCTGATTACAAATAAAAAGAGACTTCAAAACACAGAAGTCCTTTTTTATGTTGGTTTGGAATAAAGTTTGATCAAAACTCAGGAGTTTTACCGTGACAGCTTTATCTAATGATGCAAAACGGTGCAACTTTTTTGCAAACAGTTAAACTTTATTCAAAACAGTATGACTTTATTTCAAAGAAACAACCATGTCATGTATCTTAGTATTTAGGAACTTCTAATATACTCTTTTTCTTCCCATCATATACTATAGCTGTTTTTGCTTTTATATTCTCATTGTTATATTTAAATTCTTGGTTTGAGAAGTTCACAATCACTTTCATGTTTTTTCCGAATGTCGTACTTTGAACTTGCCGATCTTCAGACAATACTTCAAAATTAGTCATTGGTTTTGTTACGGCTTTCTCATGAAATGGAGACCATACTTTCAAATAAGAGGTAATGATGGATTTACTTTTCTCCCATTCATTTTTATCAATATGATATAAAGGTGGTACATTATACAACATTTCAGATAACATTCTATTTCCTATCTCATCCTTAATTCTAAAACTTCCCCATGCCCATTGGTGAGTAGTAATAATTGAATCATTATATACAAGTTTATATAACGGAATTGAATATACAGGATTATTATAAATATTTTTATAAATAGGTTTGATTGGTATTGTTTTGGCATTCGTTTCTGGAATAGCACCATCTGGTGAAGTGGATTTATATCCGCCTACATAATATGGGCTCTGTTTATCTTTCATATCAGAGTCGGGCCAAATCCCAGGTGTTTCTATTCCATGCGCAAAGGCAATTATATTACTAGCAAAGTCATTCCCACCTTCTGATCCGACTACCATATGTTTTTCTTCGCTAATATATTTCATTCTTTGCAGTCTTGCTTTTACATCTTGTTCCTGAGTAGTAATGTGATTTGGAGAATAATCATCATAAATTTCGCCTGTAGCATCACAATCGACAAACCAAGAATTAAACGGTATATTATTTTGTAAAATATCACCTACACGTTCTTGCACACTAGGTAAGGATAAAGTTGGATTTAACTTTCTTCCTTTTCCTAAGAATCCTCCTATTTTTTCTCCTTTTTCATTCGATATTGTAGCATTTTCATATAAAGTTTTATCTTTAAAAGAAGCAGTATTCCAATCTCTATTTCCAACTTCATGAATTGAGTGATATGAATCATAAGGACCGATTAAATACCCCATTCTATTTGCTTCTTCTACCATTTTGGGATTCATTAATCCATTAGCCCAATTAGGTAAACCTATCCATGCTTTTTTAACATTCGATTTCTTCATATCAACTAAAACATCTGTTGTTTCTTTCTGTTCCCATCTACTTACTTCATCCACTGCCTCTGTTAACTTACCCTTAATTAATCCTTTGTTCAGTGTATATAGTTCTTGTTCACTTAAGTTTTGGATTCCTTTTTTCGACAATTCATTCATTACAATATCCGGATTATTAAAAATATCTTTATTATAAAGTTGTTCTAATTTTAATACTTGATTTATCGCATTAACTATTACTTTTTGCTGGCTTTTATCGATAGCTTTTTGATTCTTTATATCTTGCATAACAGTTTCAAAATCTTTTGAGCCATCTTCCGTATTTTCTTGTAACAACTGTGCAATCCAATTTGTAAATGTCTCATCCATTTTTTGTGTGAATTTATCCCACTTGATATTTTCTACTGAAATCCCACTGTGGTCCCAAAAATAAATATGAGGAGCACCATATAATTTTTTAATGTTCGGATTTGTTTTTGCTTTTTCTTCTAGTGTCTTAAATTCTCCCTGTTCTTTTATATAATTTTTATAAATATTTGCCATCGAGACAGGGTTTTTATCAGTTAGATACAATCTGAATCCATATTCTTTATTCTTATTAATAGAAGGATATTGATGTGTAAAACTAAACTGTATATCGGAATCAGCAGTGAAATGAATATTATCATTATACATATTGTCAGCTATATACATAATGGAATATTTAGATTTATTCAATGCAAAGAATCTCATAGAAAAACGTTCTATAAATGACATGTCTTGATCTTTTAAATATTCTTTCCAGCTTGGGTCATTGCTAGGTATATTTTTTCCTTCCCATAATGGTAACGTATAGCTGTCCGCACTTACTTTAGGCCATGTAAATTCATTAGCTCCTTCAGACTTAGTAGATTTTAACTTAATACTTAAATAGAATTCTTTCTTTTCAATCTTCACATCTATTTGGTCATCTGGATAATTCCAAGATATACAATCATGTTTTTTTATTAGATTTGTTATTTTTTTCTTCGGTAGTGGTAAGGAAGCATTTTCTCTCACACCGTCTTTTTCCACAAAAATTTCACCGGTTTCAGGATTCACATCAAAAGTAAAATTTTTGTATTGAGAAACTACGTTTTGTCCCTTTGTTGTAATATCCTTTTGTTGCGCATAACTCAGGGATGGTAATGTAAGACATATTGAACTCATCAAAATTGGAATGACTAGCTTGTTCATTTTTTTATTCATACTTATAAACCTCCTTTTTTGTATTTCTATCATACAAATACATTGTGACATGAATGTGACAATGTATTTTATTATTATTTAGCTTAATGATGAGTGGCTCAAAAAAGAACGAATTCTTGCCGTGCCCCCTCAAGTCCCGAATGATCCTCACGCAAAAGAGACTTGTCCATGACAAGCCTCTTCCCCGCCCTATTTATTTATACTATTCTCAACAAGCCCAGTGGCATCCTCTAATGTGCGTTGCATACTATCTGCACGTTGGTTCGTCATATTTTGATCACGTACAGCTGCTTCGGCTACTTGTATTTTTTGCTCTAATGCTTTCACTGGTTCCTTCTTGTATTGCCCTACCTCTGTTCCTACTTGTATCTTTGTTAAGAAATCTTTTGCTCTATTAATCTTTACTTGAAGTTTTTCTTTCGCCGTTTGTGGCTTTTCTTCTGCCACTTTAGAATGTAAAAAGGTTTGATGTGCCGTTTGTAACGATTGATACATTGTAACGATTTCTTCTTTTGTTACCATCATTCTTTCAAACGTTTCTTTTGCACCGTTATATGCTTTTTGTAATGCGGCAAACGCTTTTTGTGAATATTGACCAGGCTTCTCTCCAAATTCGTAAGTACCTGCCAATGTTTCTTTTACCTTATTCATTTCTTCATATAAGTTATCGATCTCTTCTATTTTTATCCGATTATTAAACTCATTATAAGCCGCTTTCACTTCAGAAGGCGTTAGTGCCTTACTATATAGTCTTGCAAGTACGACTTTTCCATTTAATGGAACATCACCATTGCCAGAGCTTGTTGGATCTGCTCCAATCGCAAATGGTACGTTTGGATGATACACTTTCCCCGTTACTCGCTGACTATTTACTTTTTTTCCATCTACATATACTGCAAGTTCACTTCCATTATATGTTCCTGTTAGATGGTATGTTTTATTAGCTTCTAGCTGTACACCAATACGTTTATAACTGCCACCAATATGTGCCCATAATTCTACATAACCAGAACCTGTTGATTCAAATCCAATTCCACCGCTTTCGGTATTTTCCATAATTGCTTGATTGCGAATTTGATTCATAGAAAACACTGCTTCCAGTGTAAAGGAATCCTTTACCTTTTCTTTTTGCTCATTTGAAAATGGAATATATCCATATGTATTATTCTGTCCACTTAATTTCATTACGTGTTTCTTTAAAGGTTTCTCATACTCAATTGCTACATTTCCTTTTACACTTCCATTTGCACCAAACGATGAATAATCTTTAAAAGTACCATCTAAAAAGTTCACATCGAATACATCTGCTTTCGGTACTTTCGCATTCGGATCAATTACTTCTGTATTCGTTTCAAATTCTTCGCGCAAAGGAGCACTACTTTCATTTCCAAATGAATCTAATGCTGTTACTTCTATGTTATATTCCGTATTAATCTCTAGTCCAGCTAATGTAAATGTCAGCTCTTTAGGCACCGGATCCCGGTAGAACTCGGAGAAGGCTAAAAGCTGATTTTTCACCTTTCCTGTTGCTTTCTCTTTTGCTTGCAAACGGTATGAGTGAACGAGTAAATTATCTACAGCTTGCGGAAATGTCGCTGTCACAGATGTCTCTGTTATATTCGAAAGTTTCAGCTTTGCATCTTGTAAAAATGTCGGCTTTTCCTTATCACGATCTTCTGTATACTTAAAAGATTCTTTCTTTGCTGGAAGTTCAACTACCCACGGTTCACCTGTCCAAGAGTTCGTATGAAAATCACGGCGATGAATCGTCACTTTTTGATCGTCTACTTCTACCAATAAACCTTGGCTTAATGTTTCAGCTCCTGGAGGAATATTTCCTTGTACTTTTCCGCTTTCCACTTCCATATAACTAACTGATGATGTACCAACAGACGTAAAGTCTTTTTGGTGAATTGACCTTGGATCATCAAGTGGATAATGAGAATGACCAGAAAACGTTACAGCTTGTGGATACTCTTTTAAGACTTCATTAATTTTGGCACTATCATTTGTCCCCCATTCATGACTCCCGTACACTGTTCCTTTAATTTGCTGATGTAAAAAGACAAAGATTGGCTTATTTGGATCAGCTTGCTTCGCTTTTACTAATTCCTGCTTCAACCAATTAATTTGTGTATCTGAATAATATCCATGTGTCACTCCATTTTCCGGGCTCATCACAAGAAAATGATAGCCTTTTACAACTCTGTGATAATAGATAGATTCCATTCCTGTTTTTTTAAGAAAACGTTTCTGTGCATCATGTGCCAATAATCCGTTCCAATAATCATGGTTACCTAAAGCATACATAGCGGTTGCATTTTGATTTCCATATTGCTTATAAGTTTGGAAGAAACGATCATACTGCTGCGTCGAGCCACTGTCTGTAAAATCACCAACAACTACAAAAGCATCTTGTCTTGGAGCTACTGCGTTTAATTGCTGCAGCGCTCTTTGAAAACGAAACGTATCATCCGTTCCACTATTTTTAATGTGTACATCACTTAACACCGGAAAAACAATCTTCTTCTCTGACGATTCTTTCTCTGTTTTTTCTTCCTTTGTTTCCGCAAAACTAGTCCAAGAAAAAGATGTAAATACTAAAAAGAAAACTGCTAAAAAACCAATAAGACCTTTCACTTTACACAACATTTTTTTGATCACAAAAATCCTCCTCGCATATATTGTAAAATACAAGAATATTTTAGCGAAATGTTATTAAACTAGTATAAATTAAAGGTAAAAAATGTTAAAAATTTGTAAAACAAAGTAAAAAGCCGCCAAAATAAGGCGGTTTTCTTATCGACATTCTCTTCTATTTTTTTTAATAAGCTTGTACATCATGTTATCACTACATATAATTCATGAACATATTGAGAGTGCTGTGATTCTGGCCGTGTATTTTGAGAAGAAGTAAATTTGTATATTTTTCACAAGAAATCATGAAAAAGACTTAGTCCTTGTGAGGAAAATAAGCCTTTTTACTATTTAGACTCACACAAATGATCTGTGCATCAATTTAACTTTGATAAACAGATCATTTGTAAGATAATAATTCATTGTAAAGAAGTAAAGATTACATGAATACTTTTAATAGGGTTGTTACTAACGGAATTACTCCACCTAAAAATGATAAAACTGCAATTGCGATTGCCATAATAATTCCTCCTCTTTTAAATTCTGAATATTAAGATTTTTATAAATTCATTATATTACAGATTTAAGAATATGACAATATCTTTTTTTATTCTCTCTAAGATTTCGAAATAGGGGTTCAGCTGAGATACGTGTATCTCGCTGAACCCCTAATACGCCCATAATAACATTTTTCACGCCACATTTATTCATGATAATTAAGTTCACTTTTTTCGTTTTGGGGCAAAATAGTTTGTTTTGTAGGGATAGCACCAACAAATCGCATTTATCTTAACTTCAATGTAAGAACTATTGGAATATCAATGATTCTCACATTATTTACATGTATTCAATGTAGATGCTGGCTTAAAACAAGTTGGATCACTTATTTAATGATGTCTTGTAACATTAACACACCTGTTAGTTGAAAAGTTCTTCATCCTTATAAGCATGAGACCAATGAAAAGGTTGTACTTCTTCTAATGTTTTAAAACGCAATTTTTTATCGTTATCTGAATCAGACACTGCAACTTTCACATTTTTTTCCCAATAGAACAATCTTTCTTGACATACACCACAAGGTGTTAGGACTTTAAATTCTGCATTTTCATTATCCCTTACAACACAAATGGAATGAGTAACTTTTGTATTTAACTTATGTGCTTCTAAAATAGCACCTGTTTCTATACATAACTCGGTTGAAGCGTTGATGACTTCTGGTGCAACACTTGTCAATATATCTCTATCACTTGTATACATTGCTGCTGCACCTCCCCAGCCTGTAGGATATCTTTTTCTAATAAGTTCAACAGCAGCTTCATATAGCCTTTGTTCAATATCCATCTTTTTTCACCTCATCTATTCAATTACTTTAACAGTAAAGTTTCTTATACTCAAAATTTATCGTAAACCATACCACGTAATTTCAATAATTCATCCTTTAGACGTTTATTTTCTTCTTCAAGTTTTTTAATTTTGACTGGAAATTTCCTTAGTCTATGAAACTCACTTTTTGCTGGTGCTACCTATTAAGCACTTTTTCCACTTTGCCCCTGGCTACAGCAACGCTGGTACTGGGCCGTTTTGGATGCTTTTAAATCTTTTCTATAACATAAACCATTGTCTTTTTTGATGGTGCATGATAAAAGTAACCTTGATTTTTATGAACATATATTTCATATTTACCTATCACTTGAAATCTTTCTGTTTCAGATTCACCGAACTTTGTTACAGAATCGCATAAAATAATTAATTCTTTTCTATTAGTGCATAACAAATTAGAAATTTGTTTTTCGATATATATTCCCCCTACCGCTAATTCTTTCAACATTTCTCCATATTGCATAATTTCTCCACCTTTCCCAATCTATTCATTCAACAAAAACCATAATTATCCTTTTATTCAAATAAACAAAAAGCCATCACCGAAGTGACAGCTCTAAAGAGGATGGGAGAAAACAAAGAATCTTCCTAGTTTCTTTTCTAATCGTTCTAACGCTTCAACACACTCATTAGCTGCAATAGTTAATTCCTTAATGTTTTCGTTAGCTTCTTTTGTATCTACATCAACTTTCACTGAAACTACATTCCATATCATTTCGAGAAAATTGTACGCTAAGAAGTTTATAAAGGTTGTAATCATTTAACAAACGTTTATAAATGTTTTCGATCATATTTATAAACGTGATAATCCTTGATTTTATAGGGATACAAGTTATGTTTATAAAGATATACCTTTACGAACATATAAAAAGAAGAATCCAAAATGGACTCTTCTTTTGTAAATTTAAATGGGGAAGATTTAGATATGTCAGAGCATTTCTCAAATCGTTCTGTAAGTAAATGCCAGAGTGGCACCTCATTCCCTGAATCGTTTCCGTACCCCTAATTCATCTGATACAGAAATTGACATACAAAAACGCCATCCTTTCCTATGATTCTACAGAAAGAATAGCGTTTTTTTTCATTTTAGGGGAATTTTGTTTTGTTAGCTGGATAGCGATGTGGCAAACTTTTCTGATAGGCTGATAGGCATGGTGTGCTACCTCACATCCATCACCTTAAGTATTTAGGCTATATTCAAAGTTAAAAGCACGTTACTATCTTCTTATGTTAATGAGTAAGAGTGACGTGCTTTTTATGGACTTGCATCAAAAACACGAATTATCTTTATTCACCGAAGAGTTATATCGATATATGTCTTTCGCAACTCTTATTAATGAGTATAGCTCAAAGTACTTATCGTCAATTCATTTATCAAGGGAACTAGACAAAAATTCTCTTATTCTCTTTTAAACTGAAATATTGCATCAACTGCTTTCTTACATCCACCTGCTTCACGTAAACTCTGACCAATTATTTTGCTTCCTTCCCTATAAGTTTTGTTATTAAGTACATTCCTTACCGTTTCTTTCAATAAATCAGATGTAATTTTTGTATAATCCAAAGTCAAACCAGCATTTAAATCCTCGACTCTTTTTGCTACAAAAGGTTGATCATTTGTAATTGGTAAAACAACAAGAGGCGTGTCATAATATAATCCTTCGCTTACACTATTCATACCACCATGTGTAATAAAGACATCTGTATATTTTAAAACCTCTAACTGTGGAACATAAGGACGAATAATGAAATGGGGCGGATTATTAAGAAAACGTCGCATCTCTATTTCCTTACCTACAGAAATTACAACTATTCCATTAAATTCTTTAAATGCATGCAAACATTTCTCATAAAATTCCGGCTGTTTATTTAACTCTGTTCCCATCGAAATGTAAATAACCTCTTTTCCGTCTAACCTATAAAGAGGAAATTCTACTATTTCCTGCCGTGAAGTGATAGAAGGTCCTATAAACTTAAAGGTATGATTAAAACAATGAGCATGAGGTTGAAAATATTTAGAAGTAAAAACTAATGTCATGTCACTTTCATAATGAAAAAGTTGCTCTAATGAATCAACATTCACCCCATAACGATCACTAATTCTATTTACAATCATTTGACATTCCTCAACCAATGGTGAAGTAGGATTAGATTCGATGTTTCCCAGTGGAATTTCCTCCAACATTTCTTTATTCATAGCAAATGTTGTACAGGATGCAATTGTAGGTATAGGTAACATTTCAGCAAGAATTCTGCCTAAAAGAAAATGCTGATCATAGATCATATAATCATACTTTTCACGAGTAATTTCTTCTAAAAGAAAAGGGATGGCATTCTCTGTTACCCTTAAAAATCTATACATCATTTGTAAAGGGTGAAACATATCCTTCATTCTATTTTTTAAATTAATTTCTTTTAAGTAATCTCCATAGTTTCGAAATTCAACATCTATATTCTTTAATTTATGGCGATATTCTTCCTCGCAATAATAAATAACTTCTTCTCCCCTATTCACTAATTCATTAACAAGACCAATTGTAGGATTGATATGACCTTCTGCAGGAAAATTTATAACCAACGCTTTTGACATAAAAAATCTCTCCATTTCTATATATTTTTATTAGAGTAGATTTCTAGTTGTCATTTTAAGTTTCTTGTTACATTATTTGTCTACACACGACAATTGGAAGTGAACTTTACAATTTCCTCAACTGCCTGTTTATAGCCACCAGATTCACGTAAAGACTCTCCAATCTTACGACTATTTTCTTTAAATTCCTTATCATTCATTACCTTTTCTACTGCTTCACGCAGCATTTCAGGAGTTAATGTTCTGCGATCAAGCTGAACTCCGGCTCCCACCTCAGTGACTCGTTTCGCGACTAATGGCTGATCCCCTGTAACTGGAATCACAACTAACGGGACACCATAATATAACGCTTCGCTAGAACTGTTCATACCACCATGTGTAACAAATACATCTGTATGCTGTAATACTTCTAATTGAGGTACATAATTAAACACTTTAAAATTCTCTGGAATATTTTCAAA
Organism: Bacillus cereus group sp. N21; assembly: GCF_016483395.1. Lineage (NCBI taxonomy): Bacteria > Bacillati > Bacillota > Bacilli > Caryophanales > Bacillaceae > Bacillus > Bacillus cereus group sp. N21. The sequence continues at coordinate 2,667 of NZ_JAEHBX010000094.1, read as the reverse complement.
TGGGTCTATATTTATCCTTTTCCCGACCACTAACACGACCATTGCATTCATATTTCTAAATGCTTCAAAACAGTTCTCATATAAATCCGGTTGCTCATTAAAGACTGTCCCCATGGAAACGAAAATAACTTTCTTTTTTAAAATGTCAACTGGAAAGCTTCCTACCTCTTTACGTACTGCAATTGATGGCCCAACGAATTTAAAAGAATTATTAAATACTTGAGAAAACGGTTGATATTCCTTAGATGTATATACTATCGTAATATCTCCAGGGTGATTCATAATATCATACAAGTTATTACACTTAATCCCATATTTCTCTTCCCATCGTTCCATTCCTAATAAACATGATTGATATAATGGAGAATTTTCATCTACTTTTCTCGATTCAGATTCTTCATTAAAAGTGATGTAATTATTAAAAGCAAATGTTGTACAAGAAGAAATTTTAGGTAGCTGTAAAACAGTTGCTATAATGCGACCTACTGCGAAATGATTATCATATATAATATAATTATATTGTTCTTCCTTTATTTCCTCTAGAATCTGGTTTACAATACGATCTGTAGCTGCAATCATATTGGACAACATTTCGACAGGACTATTGCCTTCATTAATTCGATTCATAATATTGATTTGTGGGAGAAAATTTTCATATGCTCGAAATTCCACACCGGTTGCTTCAATTTTATTTCTATAGTCCGCTATACAATACGAAACAACTTTTTCTCCTCTGTGTACTAATTCACTTACAACTGCTAATGTCGGGTTGATATGCCCCTCTCCAGGAAAATTTATTACAAGTACATTCGCCATAATACTCGCTCCTTTCAAACTCATTAACAAAGTTAAATTAATATTTGATTGACCTTTTAATTTAGAGTCTATTATAAACAAATATTTTTTAATATTTCATATGATTAGCTCATTTCATTATTGAGAAATATATTCCTGAGCACTTTGACATGCCTGTTTAACAATAAAAATACTTTTCGATAAACAAATCCCATTTTCTATTTATTCATATTCTCCGGTTAGCAAATAACTGCCTTTGCAAAAACTAGATATTCTTCCTAAATCTCTTAAAAAACATTATTTTAATGATTCTTACAAAAAAAGAATAACACTCTTATTTTCTTTTGTTCTTTTAAGGTTGTTGCAACACCCATAAATATTAAAGCAACTATAAAGTCGAAGAAATGTACTGGTAAAGGTGTTTTTTCTTTATGAAAGATTCCCGCACAAAGTACAGGTACCAAGAACGTATCCTTTAGTTAGATGACCACTTTCAACATAGCAAAATTATATTTCCTATAGCCATAGTGATAAATATCTATACTGAACATTAACAAAATTCCGTATGAATATTCTTAATTTACAATCTATTTTTATAATGTTAACCTATAAGTGCAGTAACAATTTGTCAAAATCAAGTCCCCAAACGAGATTTTGAAACAGTCATCTCAATACGCGAGAACAAAACAAAAGAACACTCATGTTGAGTGTTCTTTTGTTTTGTAATAATTAATATAAATATAACGAAATATTAATTATATAGAGGCCCAAATATACACGTATATTTGGTTCTGGTGCAAAGATAAAATAAAAGATAATATAGCTCATATATTTCTAGCGGAATTCTATTTTATGCTGTAAGCCCAAACAATCGATGGATGAATTCTTTCTGGTTTTGGACAGACTGCTCCCGTAAATCAATCTGTTCTTTTTTAATCATATGCATAGCTTTCACTCCTGCAAGAATGGATGTAGCTGCGCCAAAAGACTTGAACCCTAACATAGAACGAACACGTTTCTTAATAAAACGATGATCTTGTTCCACTATATTATTGAGATATCTAACTTGCCTTAGTTGTATGCCTTCAGGGGTTCTGGTGCAAAAAATACTGTCATTGTGTACACTGAAAATATTCATAAATAAAGGACGTGTACGACGATGAAAAAACCAGTGGATTTTAAATGGAAGCATTATGAGCAGGAGATTATTCTATTAGCAGTTAGATGGTACCTCCGGTACAGTTTAAGTTATCGAGATTTGGTGGAAATGATGGAGGAACGTGGTTTATCCATTTCTCATACAACGATTATGCGTTGGGTTCATCGATATGGATCGGAGCTAGATAAACGCGTTCGTCGTCATTTGAAGAAAACAAATGACTCCTGGCGTGTCGATGAAACATATATCAAAGTGAAAGGAAAATGGATGTACTTGTATCGTGCTGTGGATTCCGGAGGAAACACCGTTGATTTTTATTTAAGTAAAAATAGAAAAGCAAAATCAGCTAAACGTTTCTTCAAAAAGGCTTTAGCTTCTTGTCATACCTCAAAACCTCGTGTCCTCACAGTTGATAAAAACCCAGCCTATCCAAAAGCTGTGAAACAATCACAAAAAGCAGGAATCAAGTTTCGACAGATGAAATATCTAAACAACATTGTCGAACAAGACCATCGATTTATCAAAAAACGAGTCCGGTATATACTAGGATTTCAATCTTTTCACACAGCAACCAAAACACTTGCTGGAATAGAAGCTATGCATATGATTAGAAAAGGACACACTTTCCATGGGGAAATGATATTATCCCCTTAAGGTAGACAGTGTAAAAAGACCATGAATAAACATGGATGTTACACTTTTACTTGGAGGGG
>NZ_JAEHBX010000093.1:0-14619 GCF_016483395.1 Bacillus cereus group sp. N21 | reverse complement strand
ACCGGAACCATCTTTTAAGTGCCTAATTTTTAAAGGTCTTTTTATTAAACTGTCCATTTTATAGGGTACAGTTCATTTTGGGATTGCGTTCTTTTTTGTTAATAATTCAACCTGTATCACCGTCGGCTAAACTTTGTATAAGATTAGTAACTGTTTGAGTTCCAACTGAAGTATGTGTGCTTACTGCTAGAAATGTAATCAACAGCATTCCTAATAATACTTTTTTCACTTTAACGCCTCCTTTTTAAAAATTTCTTTTTTAGCTTCATAACTTAAATAGAAATATTTGCTTCCTTGTTCAAAATTTCCTTCGTTATGAAACTGAACTGCTAATGCCTCGGTATATTCTTGAACGTACTCCCATAATCTTTCTGTTTTAAAGTAGTCCATTCCTGCTAGTACTCCTTTTTCTAGTTTTTCAGCAGGAGATTTTTTGTTCATTTCTCTTAGGATTGTAAAGCGATATTGATACTCTTTGTTACCTAAGTCATTGCAGATGGTTAACCCTTTTTCAATGAGTTGGGATGCAATTTCTTCTTCTTTTAGTTTGACATGTTCTTTTGCTTTAACAAAAATTGCTTTGTAATGATGAGGCTTCTTCTCAACAACTTCTGATAAATATCGAATTGCTGAACTAGAAATATTTTGACTGGCATACATTAAACCCAAATTATGACGAACTAATAAGATTGCTTTTTCATTTTCTTGCTTTTGGAATGTCCCCATTGCCGTAATAAAATGTTCTTCAGCAAGTTCAAATTCTCTTAAATGTGTACAAGCTAAACCTAATAAATTATCGCAATAAGCTGTTTTGAGTTCATAACCAGTGTGTTCAGAAAATATATCTCTAGCTTTCGTCCCATACTTTATGGCTAAGAGTGCTTGGTAAATATGATAATGATATGTTGCTAAATTATAGTAAAATTCAGCTTGTTCAAGTTCATCAGAGATGTGATTAAGTAATACTTCAGCTTTATCATAGTGCTCTTTAGCAAGATTATAATTACCGATTGCGTTAGAATGAATGGCTTTATAAAAATGATAGTAGTAAGCTAGGGAATTATCAGTTGGCATATCAAAGGATTCAATTTTATCAAAACTATTTTTTGAAATACTCAAATTATCTACTAAATAGTTATATCCGAAATCTAGCAGGTAATAGTAGAGTAATAAGCTTGAGTCTGCCTTTTTATTGGGAATAAGAGTATCAATTTCTTCTTTTAAACAATGGGCATTATTTATATTACGTGAACGTATTTCTTGATACCAATTATTTAATAGTTCTTTAATTTGTTCATTCCCCTTAACTTTGACATTCATGAAAACCCCTCCTTTTTCAAATATTCTTATAAATAATGATAGCAGGAATAAAATGTAATGGAAATTAAGTTTCTATATTTCTCAACATTTGTCTAACAGTTTTATTTTTAAAGCAACAAATAACCAAAAGTTGTGTTTATTGACACGCCCCTCCTAAAAGTGGGAGCGCTGTCGCACCGTAGTGAACTTTCTCGTTTGGAACATCTGTAATCGGTCAAATCTAGAATAATAACGAAATTTCTAAGAGATTCAAATGTGGAAATATGGGGGGAATGAGGAAATCTAAAAGAGCAAATACATTAGTATTATTTTCTGATCATACAAAAGGTATTTACGATGATCGTTGGAATGAAGATATACTATATTACACGGGAATGGGGAAAGAAGGGGATTAAGTTCTAGAAGGAAATCAAAACAAGACTCAACATGATTCTAATGAAAATGGAGTAGGCGTTTATTTATTTGAAGCGTTTGAAACAGATAAACATATCTTTATGGGGCAGGCAAGTAAAGCTTATAGAGCAATCTTTTCAAGAGATTCAGGAGGATACGCAAGGAATCAATAGAAAAGTATGGGTTTTTCCAATCCAGTTATTGGCTAAGAATGTAGTACTTCCTAAGAATATTGTTCAGATTCGACAAGAGCAAGAAATGAAAAAAGCAAGAGGATTAAATTATGAAGAACTAAAGGACCGTGCTACAAAGGTAATATCTATTAGTAACAAACGATTTACAAAAAACGAAAACATATCAGCGTAATGAATATGTAGCTGAGTTGGCTAAGAGGCGTGCACAGGGTATATGTGAATTGTGCGAACAGCACGCTCCTTTCAAAGATAAATAAGGGAATCCATATTTAGAAGCTCATCATGTAAAATGGCTATCGGATGGTGGGGAAGACTCGATTTATAACACTGTTGGAGTATGTGCAAATTGTCATCGCAAGTTACATGTGTTAAATAAAAATGAAGATGTTGCGAAATTAAAGAAAAAGCTAGAGCAGAATAAAACGGGAAGATGAGATAACGCAAAAGAATGAAACGATATCAAGGAAGTGATTAGCGATGAAGAAAAAAGTATCGGTTGTTGGAGCAGTAATATTCAATGAACAAAATGAAATACTATGTGCATTACGTTCTCCTACAATGTTATTACCTAACTATTGGGAATTTCCTGGTGGGAAAATTGATGAAGGAGAAGCGCCGGAAGAAGCACTATTACGTGAGATTAAAGAAGAGCTAGGTTGTTTTATTACTGTAGGTGAAAAAATAGAAGAAGTTGAGCATGAGTATGAGAATATTATTGTTCATCTAACTACATATAAAGCATACATAGAGTCCGGTGTGCCTAAAGCACTTGAACATGCAGAACTCAAATGGGTTAATTTATTAGAGCTAAAGTGGGCCCAAGCGGATATTCCGACTGTAGAGGTCTTGTGTTTATAATTTAAAATGCTAGGTCTATTATAACGAAAAAGAAACCGGATTTGTACTGAACTGCACCCAAATTGTTAATTGTGTCTAACGATTGGGGTGCAGTTCAGTAATCGGAGTCGATTTTATTTATTACATAGCGCGCTTAGTCCGTTTTAAATAGAATCAGACGGAAGTATAGGATCTACAGGATGAACCACACCAACAAACTCACGATTTCTAACCTGAGCTCTTGCTACATGAAAATAATCCCCTACATTCGCTACAATTCGGTAATGTATCGGGTCTGGTGGAAATACCGTGTCTCCCGGTAAATCCACCCACGAAAACGTAGAATTAAAGGTATAGAGCGTCTCGTCACCCGTATTAGTTCTATAGTTTCCGGATACAAGTATATCTGTAAGTGGTACATCATTACGGAATAGCTGATACGTAATGGCATCGACACTAAAAGTAACTTCATCTCCTGGAACGGCAAAAATTTCTGTACCGATTGTTGCATCTAGTTGAACGCGTGCTCTTTGTCCTGCTACTGCTTCGGTGGGAACTCGTAGCTCCATAATCGTGATATTGCTCGCATTTTCCGGAACGGAAACGGAACCAGGAACTGAACAAGAAATCGCAGTATGGTTACAATTTCTTCCGTTATTTAAGCTCACGAATAATCACATTCCTTTACTTATAAATTACGCATAATACAATAGATGGAAATTTATTTCATTTCACTTGTATATTTACCTACCGTACATGCTATGTGCGATAGAGTACCTCGTAAAGGGAGGTGTTTTTTGTTTAATCGAGACTTCACACCCACTTTACACTCCGTTAATATCTATCTATTAAAATTTTACATGTAAGGCGAAAAACAAACGTAAAAGGGGGGCTTAATAATGGTGCAAACACATTCGAACTTATACGAAATATCAATGTCAGGCGGACAGGAGTTAATGTGGTATAACGTGGAGGTCAAACAAGGTAAGCATACATACGAATTCGAAATCTACCGAGTGAGTGATACCATTTCGGTGTTTTATGTAGATCAGTTCGAAAGACAACTGGCAATAGCTAGTACCGAAGAGATGCTGATGATGTTAGTTTACGAGGAAGACAAGATGCGTTATAGACACATCGTAGGGGATGCGGAGTGGTTATTGCTGGACGGTATACATAATCATCGAGGAATGACGAGTGAAGAGGAATCAGCGTTTTTGTACCTGAAGGACAATGTATTGGATGAAATGGTAGCAAAATTGGAAGCGTAAAAGAGAACCGCCTATATAGGCGGTTTTTTGTTTCGTTAGTTTCATGTATCTAATGATATATGAAACTAACTGATAATGTATTTAACCAAAATACTGTGAGTAAAAAAATAAAATGAGGAAAATTAGTGTTTTACCTAATAATCTATTAAGTAAATCTACAGGAATAAAGAGTTCACCGAGTGTAATGTTTTTGAGATTATTTAAATTTTTCTTTTTTAATAAACCTTTTAACGTTTGAAAATCTATCTTATTTGAAAAAGACCAACCTGGCTTAGCTTTTGTATCTGAATATACCTTAAAAATAACATGAATACCATAAGATTTTATACCACTTATATTTAATAATAGAATGAACCCTAAGATGATTAACCAAGTCATTTTGAGCACCTCGCTTTGATATTTAATATTATGATATTAAATGCGTTGAGAAAGTGTGCTGTTGTCCATGAAAAATGTTGCGAATTTGTTGCGATTATGTTGAGAATAATATGATACTACTATTGATTTTGAAGGCCGAGAAGACTTTCGAAATTTTATTTTGCTAGGCACCTGAAAAATCCGTGTATCAAAAAATAACTTTAGGTCTTAAAAATGCTGTATCGTTAGAAAATTATATTATAGGATTAAAACAAGTTTTACAAAATGTGAAAAATATCCAAGAGCACCCAGCCTCTACACTAGCAACGTTTCTCGAAAAAGGAGCGTGACGGTTCTCAAAAGAAATTGAAGAAATGTATCCAACACCGAAAAATGAATTAAAATCCTTTGTACAAAGGGAGCTTTTATCTGGTAGCTAGCAAATTAAAAAATTTTTTGGTGAACTTTACATTGAGAAATATTGAAAATGGGAGTGATTGAAAATGGCATATCTATTACAAGTTGATTTTCCGTTTGAAGGTCCTTTTGGTGAAGAGATGGCAAAAGCATTTTGGGATTTAGCAAATAGTATTAACGAAGAAGAAGGGTTCCATTGGAAAATATGGACAGAGAATCAAGACACAAAAGAAGCTGGAGGTATCTATGTATTTGAAGAAAAACAAGATGCTGAAAAATATGCTGAAATGCATAGAAACAGACTTCAATCGTTTGGTGTTAAAGATATTAGGGTAAGAATTTTTGACATCAATGAAAAGCTAACCAAACTTAATCATGGTTATGTTAAATAATGAGGAATACGGCACGGCATTCTCGACAGTTGAAGTAAGGGAGTGATTATTATGAAAGGGGTTAAAAGAAAAAATATAATTATCTTGGTATGTCTATCGGTGTTAGGTGGCTTAATATTTCTTTTTACATCTAATAAAGATTCTAAGATTGACGATTTTCCTGTACCGATGTCAGCCATTTATATTAAAGAGGATAAACCGAATGTTTATAGATATTATAGTATTATTCCTATAAACAAAGCTAAGGGATGGAAATATCTTGGTGAAAATGGTCATACTATAGAATTTCAAAAAGGTAATAGAAAAATAATTATTTTGCATCTACCAGAGGATAGAAATTATTATTTATATGAAGAACAATAGGGTCAATATACTATTTGTAAGTTGAAATTTAGTGGATATTTTCTATAGAAGTTATATATAAATATTAATGGTAAGATGTTTGAATCTTAAATGTATCGAAGGATATAATAGATGTCGAAGTGCAGGGAACTCGAATATTTAGTCCTACTGGAAGAACCGGCGGACATTGAACTATAAAGAGCGTTAGCAATATTGCTCTGTAGTTTGGTGTTCGCTTTTTTATATTTTATTAATAAAATAGACAAGGAGTGTTTATGTATGAATCAATTAACTTTCTTGCCAAAGATTGATCGTAAAGCAACGCATGCTCGCTTAGAAAAGATTCTTGAAGACGTTCGTATTTATAGACAGTTTGGGATGATCAGAAATGAGGGTTACAGCTTCTTGTGAAATAAGATATTATGGCCCAACAAAAATGGTAGGTAAACTAGCTGAAGAAGTTGCTTTGGCCAATTTGGAATTGAGTAAGCGAGAGGAAAGATAAAAACGTCTATCTTTTCAGATTGATAAGACGTTAAGTCGTTTTAGTAAGAATCAGAGAGACATTATTATAAAGCGTTATGTAGAAGATGAAGAAGTATTTGACTACATGGTTTATAACGAGAGTGGCATGAGTGAGTATACAGATAGACGTAATAAGTCTAGCTAGCTTTTGCTCTTAGGTTAGAAGTGTATGAGGTAGAAAGTCAGTATGGAGGGGAGGATCTATGAATTTTGTTCAACCTATTCGTGATCCAGATCAAATACAACAAATTAAAGAGCACCTCAAGGAAAAGAATGAGCGTAATTATATTCTTTTGGTAATGGGAATTAATACAGGATTACGTATTAGCGATATTTTCAAATTGAAGGTAGGAGACTTAAAAGGTAGTCATATTTCAATGAGAGAAAAGAAAACAGGAAAGCAGAAGCGTATTCAATTGACTCCAGCATTGAAAAGAGAATTACGATGGTACATTGAGGAAAGAGAAGATAATGAGTATTTTAAACTTAATAATAGAGAAGATTATTAAGTTTGAAATTGAGTATGATAAAAAGAAGACAATTATTAGTGATTGATATAATTTAGTTTAGATATCTTATTCGGTCATACCAATAAAGGGGATTTTGGTATACAGTAATTACATAATATGAATAGTTGTGGAACGGTTCCTACAATTTATGAATTTTTTATACCTGCGTGTTAGTTGTATTGAAGTTAGTTAGCTAGTTCTTCTTTCACTATGTTTAATATCACATTTTTGCCTTCTTCATTAAGGGTAGCTAAAATACTCCTAAACAAACTAATAAATAGTTAGAATTGCTCCTGTCATTTCTCATGGAAGTTACTAAAGAAAGTATGTTATTAATTACAGATTCAAAAATTAGTGCATTATTATCAATATTAAATGAAAGCTCCTCCTTGTTTTCTTGATCTTTCCTTTCGATTTGTTTATGTAAATCTCTCATCCATTTACTTTCAAAAGTTTTTTTGTGAATAAGCTGGTCTCCTTGATAAGCAGCATTTAAAGGGTGCCGCTGTTTATTACATAATGGTGGTATGATTTTCCTCTGAATAAGGAACTTATTCAGCTAACGGGCGCTTTAATTGAACAAACTGCTAAAGCTAAAAGGATCTTCAATCAGAAGATCCTTTTAATATGCCTATAATGAGAAGTTATGTTAACCTAACATGACAATGAGAATAGCTGGTTTTAAAAATATTTAGAAAATCCAGTTGACGGCATATCTACTACGTGTTACGATTTTCCTGTAGTAAGTCACACTTGATACTGACACCACTGAATAGTTAGGTTGCAAAAAAAATTAAGAAAAATAGTTGACACTTTCTACTCGGTGATACAATATACATGTAATAAGTAATACTGAATAGAGTGATTTCCCAAAAGCTATTTAGTAAAAATTCACCTTAGTACTCTGTTGTACTGAATATAAGTCAGACAAAATAGAGGAGGATCTAAACATGGAAAATTTAACTGAAATGCTGAAGGGTTCGCTGGAAGGCTGCGTGCTGGAAATCATCAGCCGCCATGAAACCTATGGCTACGAGATTACCCGCCGCCTGAACGAGCTTGGCTTTACCGAAGTCGTGGAAGGGACGGTCTATACCATCCTCGTGCGATTAGAAAAGAAAAAACTTGTGAACATAGAAAAGAAACCGTCAGATATGGGGCCGCCCCGCAAGTTTTACTCACTTAATGAGGCTGGCCGCCAGGAACTTGAATTGTTTTGGAAAAAATGGGATTTTGTATCATCAAAAATTAACGTCTTGAAGTCAATCTAGCTTCATAAGATATTACGTCCGATATTTTTGGAGTGTCTTGTTCAGCTTTATAAAAAAGGAGGAAAAATAACATGATGGAAATGTTCAAAAAAATGATTGGTGATAAAAAAGAGTACAAAATGATGATGGCACGGGTTGGAGCCCTGCCAGAGGACTACCAGTTTGTATTTAAGAAAATTCGAAACTACATGTGGAATTTCTCAGCGGGCAACGGGATGGATATGCTACACATACAGTATGAATTAATCGAGTTGTTCGAAGCCGGTGCGGCGGAAGGCAGACAAGTGCTGGAAATCACTGGGGAGGACGTGGCGTCCTTTGCTGACGAACTAGTGGCAAACGCTAAAACCTATGTCTCCAAGTATCGTGAAGATTTGAATCAGAGTATCATGAATCGATTGAGAAAAAAATAAATGCAATAGATAATACCGACTGATTAGCTGATTACAAATGTGAATTGCCGCCATCGCTATTCAGTTATATTTTTAATTTGGTACTAAGTAATACGGATTATCAGTAAGACTAAATAGGAGAGTGTAGGCAATCTAGCTTCGCAAAACATTTTTTATAAGGAGGAAAAAAGTATGAGCAATGCAGCGATTTCTGTAAAAGGGTTAAAAAAATCTTTTAAAGACAAGGAGGTCTTAAATGGGGTGGATTTTGAGGTGCAGCGTGGCTCCATTTTCGCATTGCTGGGCTCAAATGGAGCGGGCAAGACGACGACGGTCAACATCCTCTCGACGCTGATGAAGCCAGATGGCGGCGAAGTAGGTATTTGCGGCTTTGACGTACAGCGTCAACCGGATTATGTTCGCCAGAGCATCAGTCTGACAGGACAGTTCGCAGCTTTAGACGGTATGCTCACCGGGCGAGAAAACCTGATGATGATTGCCAAGTTGCGTGGAGTTTCCAATCCCGCTCAAGTCGCTGATAATCTGCTTGCAAGATTTAGCCTGACCGATGCGGCCAACCGCAGGGCAGACCAGTATTCAGGCGGGATGAAGCGCCGGCTTGACATCGCCATGAGCCTGATCGGGACGCCAGCGGTCATTTTTCTCGACGAACCGACAACAGGGCTTGATCCCGAAGCGCGGATTGAAGTATGGGATACTGTCAAGGAGCTTGCCGGCGGCGGCACAACCATCTTGCTGACAACCCAGTACCTGGAGGAAGCCGAACAACTGGCGGACCGTATCGCTATCCTGCATGGCGGAAAAATTATCACGACTGGTACCCTTACTGAACTCAAAGAGATGTTCCCGCCAGCAAAAGTGGAGTATATCGAGAAGCAGCCGACATTGGAGGAAATTTTCCTCGCAATCATCAGTAAAAAGGAGGAGATATAAATGAAAAGCAAAACAGGGGTGTTACTAGGGCGTTTAATGCGCAACATTATGCGCAGCCCGGATACGATTATTACGGTAGCGATTACGCCGATTATGATGATGCTGCTGTTTGTCTACGTATTTGGCGGCGCCATAGAGACAGGCACGGACAACTACGTCAATTATTTATTGCCGGGAATCTTACTGATGGCTATCGCATCCGGCGTCGCTTACACTTCACTGCGGCTGTTTACGGATGTAAAGAGCGGGCTGATGGCGCGTTTCATTACCATGCCCATCAAGCGCTCGTCGGTATTGTGGGCTCACGTGTTGACCTCGCTTGTTTCCAATGCGCTTACTATCGTGGTGGTTATCCTCGTCGCCCTCTTGATGGGCTTCCGTTCCAGCGCTGATATCCTGGATTGGCTCGCGGTAGCTGGGATACTCGGGATGTTTACGCTGGCGCTGACATGGCTTGCTGTCATTCCCGGGTTGACAGCGAGGTCTATGGAAGGGGCGACGGCCTACTCGTACCCGCTGATTTTCCTGCCGTTTATCAGTTCGGCCTTTGTTCCTACCGAAACTATGCCTAAAATTGTCCGTGCGTTCGCTGAGAACCAGCCCGTGACTTCAATCGTGAATGCGATTCGTTCCCTCTTGTATGAAGGGTCTGTTGGCAACGGTATCTGGATCGCGCTTGCTTGGTGCGTCGGCATTATGGTCATCGCTTACTTCTTCGCCAGTAAAGCATTTAAACGCCAGTTAGGGTAAGTACACCATCGGTTCGGTGTCTCATGGCAACTAAAACTTCCGAAATAAAATATATGTTTGGAAAAGCACGGGAAATTTTTCCGTGCTTTAATTATTTGTCATGTTCTCAGGATAACTATTGTCGATATAACACCTTCATGTTTTTTAACAATTGGGCGCTATTGCGGAAGATCTAAGGTGAAAAATGAACAAACTTTTTTATAAAATCGAAACTCAAATCTTTTTTTAAACAGGCTCTTTCTTTTTGTTCGTTTTTCAAGGTTATTTGCATTAATTTGAACAAACTTTATTCTAAAACAATAGCTTAAAAAAGTAATGTGTCTAACTTTGGCTTTTGTTTTGTTACTCTATCTTTATGTATTTGGCCAGATTGCGGAGTGACGGATTGCGCAAATAATGGAAACTTGAAATCATTTGGGGTACCGTCATATGCCCATCAACTTAAGAATATCAACTACCCTCAATTGTACAAAAACGTTATTCTTTCTAAACAAGGTTATTAGAAAGGATGACGCCTTTTTGTATTTAAGGGTATTAAAATCTCTTAAGGTGAGGGTATGTATGATGATTGGTTGGTTGATTGATTTTGCCACATATTAGGTGCTTTTTTACGGAATATTCAAAATAGCATCTCGATGGCATAATATTATATTGCTTATATTTACGAATGCTTAACATTGGATTAATCCGATATTTACATTATTTGGGTATTATAAAGAAGTAAACAAGTAACAAAAAATACAATGTGAATAGGAGGGAACTTAAATCGATTCAAATGACAGAAGTTGGGCATAGTGTAAACTTATTTGAATTTTTTATTTAATAAAAATCTATCAATCATTATATAAAAATAGCTTAGTAGTCTTATTGATAAGTAGGATATTTTAATGACGGTAGTAAATAAAATGGGTCTATTGATGTATTTTTATCTGAATTTTCTAATTTGATTATTTCAACCTTATGATGATAGTAGGAGGAAATTTTGTGTGATAGTATGTGGGGTGTAAAGTGTAGAAAATTCTGAAAAGGGGATGTGGATTGGATGTTCAAACTACTGTAAATAATAAAGTTACAGAACTATTAAATCATTATTTTCATCGAGTGAAGGTGAATCTTGTAGAAGAGGAAAATCAAAGAGAATTATATGAACATGAATTGATTAATGAACTATTCCCGTTGTTTAATGTTGCAGGAAATGACAACATGAATAGAGATTTTCTAATTCGCTTTCGTTTATTTGTAAGGGAGATTATTTCAGAGCAAGAACAGAAAATGAAAGAACTTGAAAAAACAAGAGATGAAGAGATAAATGTATTTGATTTAGTAGAGCGAAAAAAGATAATGAACTTTATGATTAATTGAAGTTTGAATTGTATTAAAGTTTAAATAAAAATATTTAGAGTGATTAATTATATCCAATAAAGGGCCCATGTACGCAAAAACATCCATTTTAGTAAACTTAAGGAGATCGTTTTTATGAAAACTACCGACTCAAAAAGTCTATGGGGAAATACAATTTATTTACAAGTTTTCTCTGCGTATTCACTGATTATGCTCGGAGTATTTATTGATATGTTAGCCATTATGACCATTGTTGGTTTTGAATGGGAAGTAGACCCTACCATGATTGGATTGATTCCCGTTGCGTATGCACTTCCTGGAATTTTATTTAGTTCATGGGCAGGTGTGATTGCTGATCGCTTTAGAAAAATTCCAATTATGATGTTTAGTAATCTAATGGTTGGTCTATTAACAATTGTTCTTTTATTTGTCCAAAATATTCATTGGCTTTTGTTAGCTTTAATGATTCGATCCATTTTTACCGTTTTCTATTATCCTGCACAGCAAACACTAACACGACAAATTGTATCCCCTGATTTGCTTACCAAAGCGGTAAGTATCAACGGTATAGTTGAGCAAGGAACCAAGATAGTGGGTCCGCTTATAGGTGGAGTGTTACTGAGCTGGTTTCAGCCAGAGTTTTGTCTTGTAATAAGGGCAATATGTAGTTTACTAGCTGCTTTGGTTTTATTGCCCACAATAAGGTTTAAGGAATCTCTGTCAAGAGAATATATAGAAAAGCAACAGCAAAGCACTTGGACTGCTTGGTTACAAGGTTGGAGTTATGTATTATCCAATCGGATGATATTATCAACCATGATTTTCTTTACAATAGGTATGGCAGTATTACAATTAGTAGACTCGCAGTTCCCTACTTTATTTAAGAGTTTGTTCCCAAATGATAAGAGTAAAATGGGATATATCATTTCTATTATTGGTATTGGGGGAATACTTGGTGCATTCTTAACACAAAAAATAAAACATTTTCAATACGGTTGGGTAGTATGTGGGGGCATTGCTTTAATGGGAATTGGCTTTGGTGGAATTAGTCTGATAAGTCTGGTAAGTCCCGGTACATCCCTTATTTTTGGCTATCTGATTAGTTTTATCGCTGGTATTGGAAGTGGACTTATGCTTGTATCCAATCAAGTCATTCTGCAAATAGAATCTCATCAAGAACAGGTCGGAAGAGTGTTTGGAATTCAAAGCAGTTTAGCAAATGCAGTCCTCATCATTTCTCCAGCTATGAGCGGACCACTAGTTCACCTTTTCGGAGTAATTCAACTCTATCTTTATGTAGGTATTGGGCTCATCATCATTGGAGTAATTGGGGTTTCATTACAAAAATATTTTTGGGTTAAACATGAAAACGAACACATAAAAGTAACTAATCTTTGAAGGGAGATTTCTTTATGTCCAATGAGGAGCGTTATCTTTTAAGTCATCCACAGAGGAGAATATGGTATACAGAAGTTATTTATTCAGGTAAAGGTATATGTAATCTAAAATTCTTGTTCAAGATCCATCGAAAAATGGATTATTCATTATTAAATCGAGCCATGAATCGTGTTATTAGTGAAAACGATGGTTTGTGTATCAGGCTGAAAGAACATGGACATCAGGAACCTGAGCAATATTTTGTTAAACATCAAGAACGAGAATTTGACTTCTTTGATTTCAGTTCCGAGAGAGATTCAGATTTGCTGGAAAAATGGATTGAGCAGAAGGCGCAAGAGACGTTTACGTTATTTGATTCTGATTTATACTATTTCGCTTTAATAAAATTAAGCGATAATGAGTGTGCCGTCTTTGGCAATGTCCATCACATTATCATGGATGGTTTATCAATCCAAATTTTTACTAGTCAGATTGCTAAATATTATCATAAGTTTCATAGTGAGACAGATGTGAGCATACCTAGGAACTCATATGTTCAGTTTCTAGTCAATGAACAGACATACTTGAACAGCAGTCGTTTTCAAAAGGATCAAAACTTTTGGTTAGAGGAATTCAATACACTTCCATCCGTGACGGGATTGAAACCCTATGATGCTTACCAAGTTAGTACGAGAGCATCACGTGAGACGTTTACATTATCGGAACATTTGAAGAAAAAGATAGAAAAATTTTCTGAAGATTACAAATTTAGTGTATATACTTTTTTTGTTGCTGCGCTTTCGTTGTCGATGTATCGATGGACCTCATCGCTTGATATTGCCTTGGGAATGGCTTACGGCAATCGTATGACTAAAATGGAGCGGGAATTAATTGGAATGATGGTGAGTACAGTTCCTCTAAGAATGGATATCGATCCTGAAGAAGAAGTACTCTCATTTATTGGTCGAGTGTCTAGAAAACAAAGTAAATCATTACGACATCAGAAATATCCATTTGATTTGTTATTAAAGCAGATTAATAAAGAGAATAACAGTAATGTTCGACTTTTTGGAACTACGATTGATTATAGAGAACGTGCTGAAAGTGGTGACTCTCTTTGGATTCCAAATCGTGAAGAGGTGCAAGACTTTGCAGTACATATCGAAAATTTGACTGATATAGACTCTTTACAAGTACATGTTGATTATCGTGAAGAGCTATTTTCCAAAGAAGAGATAATTCGCTTTTTTAACACCATGCTAGCATTAATGGAAAACACATTTAAAAATCCGAAGCAGAAGGTTGCTGAGATCGAAATCATTTCAGAAGAAGATAAAAGAAAAAGTCTAGTAGAGTTCAACGATCCTAAGCTTGACTTTCCACCTCAAGCAACCATCCATGAGTTGTTTGAGCAGCAAGCGACGATTTATCCCAATGCCATTGCAGTTGTGTATGAAAAGGAGGGGCTTACCTATAGTGAGCTTAATGAACGTGCGAATCAGTTAGCTCACTATCTACAGAAAAAGGGAGTAGGACCTGATTCATTGGTTGGGCTTTGTGTTGAACGTTCTCTTGAAATGATTGTAGGTATTTTGGGGATTCTGAAGGCTGGTGGAGCTTATGTTCCACTTGATCCAACATATCCAGAGCAGCGACTTCAGTATATTTTAGAGGATGCGAGCATTCAGTTAGTCGTAACGCAAGAGAGTTTAAAAGAATCGAAATGGTTACCAGAGAATATTAAATCGATTTGCCTTGATCGAGATCAGGTTGAGATTGAGAAAGAAAGTACTGCTTTACCGATTTCTGATGTAAGTCCCCAACATCTCGCTTATGTGATCTATACTTCGGGATCAACAGGGAATCCGAAGGGAGTTATGGTAGAACATCACAATGTGAGTCGTTTATTTAAATCAACGGAATGTTGGTATCAGTTTGATGAAAAAGATACTTGGACGCTTTTCCATTCTTATGCGT
>NZ_JAEHBX010000092.1:0-14860 GCF_016483395.1 Bacillus cereus group sp. N21 | reverse complement strand
GTCTCGTGGGCTCGGAGATGTGTATAAGAGACAGCTATAAGAGCATGTTTTGATTAATCTTTTTTTCAAAACACGCTCTTTTCTTTTGTTCTTCTATTACGGTTAATAGCATTAATTTGATCAAACTTTATTCGAAACCTACAGTTTTAGGTTTGGGAGGAAAGAGAAGTGTCACCGGATTTAATTAAAGGGAAATAAGTACACATATGAGGGCATTTATGAAGTGCTGTAGCATGCAGAAAAATTAGCGATGGAACATGGTTTACTTTTTGAAAAAGATGATTACGCAAAGATAGATAGTGCTGCATTTCGAGAGTTTTTTCTCAATATTCAATTGTAGTTGGCTCTACAGGTAATTTAGGCTTTCAAGTAATTGTACATATGTCAGCGGATGCAAAAGAGTGGAAAGAAGAGTAGAGAGTGTAAAAGAAGAATGTCATTATCCGTGTAATGACATCCTTCTTTTCTTATTTTTTCTTATCTTTATCTAAGATGTTTTGTTCTTCAGCAAATTCAGTTCCATACGCGAAGCGGCCATTCATATTAATTCGTTCATTGTTGTGCCGTTCATGCGTATGAGAAAAACGATGAACAAATACTTCAGATAGTGTAAAGACAATAGCGGATAGAATGCTACCCCATGCAATCTGCATATAATTGTCCAATAAAATATTACCGAAAATCCACACACTTAAATATGTTAACAAAAAGTCAGCCATAATAGCGGCGGAATTGCCAATACGATTCAAAAGGATTTTATCAACAAATATATAAGAAACGATTGTTACAAACAGGCTAAAGGAAATAACATCAACAATTGTTGCATCGAAAAATAAATCAAGTCCGATAGCAAAAGCAATGATACACGATATAAATTTGATAAGCACAATCGTAAAATTGCTCAAATTGCACACCTCCCGTTTTTTATATAGTTTTGGTATAAAACAAGAAGTTCATACATTTCTTATGTATGTATATAGTTGCAAATAAAATTTTTTCATGTTGAACATCTTGTCAAAATATTAAAAAAATAAACAAAAAATGTTATAGTAAAATGAGAGTGTATGACATTTTTAGGTAAGGAGGGATCCAAATGTGGATTACTTCAGAAGTAGAAATTCCAGATGAACTATTTGATAATCTTGAACAAGGAAGGCTTGTATTATTTGTCGGAGCAGGAGTTTCTATGAAAGGGAAATCAAACTTACCAAATTTCGATGATTTAGTTGATGAAATTGCGGAAGCTTTATATGTTGAAAAGCGTGAAAATACAGAACCGCATGATTATTATCTTGGAAAAGTTGCGAAGACGAAAGATGTACATCAAGTTGCACAAGATCTTGTTGATGTGAAAAATTCAAAACCGAATCCATTACACTATGCCATTCCACGGCTTTTTTCAGATGATATTGATGTTCGCATCGTTACTACAAATTTTGATCAGCATTTTACAAGTGTAATTCGGGAAATGAATCGAGATATCAATATATATTACGCACCTGCACTTCCAACAGGTAGAGCATTTAAAGGTTTAGCATATATACACGGCAATGTAGAACAGGAAAAAGAAAATTTAATATTAACGGATGGCGATTTTGGAAGGGCTTACTTAACAGAGGGTTGGGCAAGAAGATTTTTAGTTGATTTATTTTCAAATTATACGGTGTTATTCATCGGATATAGTCATAATGATCCTGTCATGAAATATTTAGCAACAGGTTTACCACCGAGTACAAAACGTTATGCATTTGTTGCGCAAGGAGATAATACATATCACTGGGAGCATTTAGGAGTAAGGCCCATTGTTTATCCAAATAAGGCGAACAATCATCAGGCACTTGTTCAAGCGGTGAAGCGCTGGGCTGAATTAATGGGAGATAATTATATTACAAAAAGAATGCGGATTCGTGATATCGTGACAGTTCCACCATCAGTTGAACAAGAGCAATTATCATATATAAAACAATCAGTAAAAAAAATTGAAACACTCCGGTATTTTATAGAATTTGCTCGCGATTATGGATGGGTAGAATGGTTAGAGGCAGAAGGCAAAATCCAAAATTTATTTTTGCTTTCCACTATTCATAGTGAAGAGGATGAATTGTTGGCCGAGTGGCTCGTCAAACAATTTCTTTTTAGCCACCAAAAAGAATTATTTCAGCTTATTTATAAAAATCACTCAAAAATTTCTCCTTTGTTATGGCGAACGATTTGTACGTATTTAAACGAAACAAAAGAGTCAATTGAACCGCTATTATTCGCAAAATGGACATTGCTCTTACTGGAAACAGCAGAAAAAAATAGTAGCTCTATAGAATTGGTTTCATATTTGTTACATAAATGTTCCTTTCCTGATCATAAAGAAATTTTCGTCTTATTGTTGGCGTTTATTTTGGATGGGAAAATTAAATTAAAGCGTGTCAGAAGATGGGAACACGATATGCAAGATTCAATTGAATTAGAGGAGACAAGCCGTTTACCAGTTCCCGTATTTGCATTTGTACAAAGAATCTGGGATGAAAGAATGAAACAGCATATCGCATATTTTGCTGACCCAATTATGGTTATGGGGTTAGAAAAAATCCAAATGTTATTTTTAAGGCAGACTGCACTGCAGAAAAAGGACGGTGTGACATATAATACAGTCGAATTTTCAGAGCATGATTTACAGCCGAAAGATTTTACATTTTTAATTCGTATTGTAAAAGAATGTCTCGCCTATTTATGTGAAAATAATAAGAGAAAGGCAAACTACTATATCGCCCAAATGATAGAAACAGATAGTATAGTACAAAAACGGATTGCAATAGCTGCGATGAGTAAAAATTCATTTGTAACTGACGATGAAAAAATCAAATGGCTACTAGAACAAAAATTACTTTTACATGTTACATATAGGCATGAAGTATTTAAATTTTTAAAGAAGCATTATCCATTTACCTCGGAACAAAGAAAGCAAGAAGTGTTACAAAAGGTTATGAAACACCTTGTTAATGAGAGGGCTTTTGATGCTTGCCTTATTATGGATTTACTTTATACATGTGATCCAAATAGTAATTGTACAGTACAAGCATATAAAAAAATGAAACAAAAACATCCTCATTTTTCCCCAGAACGTTACGGTGAAAAGCGAGTAGAGGATGCTGTACAAAGTATTACATGCAACGTAACAGCCGATGGATTATTGCAGTTGAAAGACCATGAAATGATGAAACAAGTTAGGCTCTTTTCTCATGATGGTATTTTTGAGCAGCGTCATTTTTTAGAAATGTTATCAAAAGCATGTAAATTGGATACAGAGTGGAGTATTTCGCTTGCGTATCAATTAGTAGGGGAAAGTAATGTAAGTAATGAAGTATGGTTTGTCTGTATTCGGGCATGGAGAAATAATCGTAAGCTTACAAATCAACAAATACAAAAAATCATTCCACTCCTGCAACAATTTGTAAGAAATACATCTTTTCATTGGTTAATTAGCAGTTTTCTTTATGAAATCAGCAATCGATTAGAAGAATTCCAAGAGAATAGTATACGTGTGGTGAAACGTTTTGCCTTTTCTTTATTTCCTCAAGTAATGAAAGGTGATCCGAATTTTAAGATAGAAGAGCATGATTTTTATAATGAATCTATTCAACATCCTATTGGAAAGATGACGTCAGTATTATTAAAGTTACTAGCATATGACCACTTATACGATCGGAATATTCACGAATACTTGTTTTTATTTGAAGAACAAATGCGAACATTTTCACAGAGTACAAACTTCATGTTTGCACGATTAACAGCAGATATAACATTTTTATATCATATTGAGAAACAATGGTGTAGAAAAAATTTGCTACCTTATCTCGATTTAAAAAAACAAGAAAAATCAATAAAATATGCATGGGCAGGACTTTGCTATACACAAATAAATTTACCGTTATTTACAGAGATAAAGCGACATATTAAATATGCAGTCGAGCATTTATATTTGTTACATCCACATACAAAAGAAGTATTCTTAAAGTGGCTCAGCTTTGTTTTTATTAAATGTGTATTATATTGGGAACAGCGAGCAGATTGGTTATATCCGCTTTTTATACAGGAAATGGAAAATGACAAAATTAAGTTTATGGAACATTTATGTTATTATGTGAAAACATTAAGCGTGAGAGAACAACAAAAATTTTGGGAAGCTTGGTTAGCTGGATTTTTAATTGAACGTCCAAAAATGAGTTCCGTAACTGGTAGGGAATATGTCATGTTTTTACGTTTTGTATTATGTATGGATGAAGTTGCCGAAAAAGGATTACAAACAATTCTTACTCGTTTCTCTCCACCATCAGAACGTTACCATCAAGCGGAAATGAAACAACTATTTTTGTCTATTTTGGAAAAGAAAAATAATATGAAATATCATGTAGAAGCCTATGGTGAGTTGTTTTTTTCGTTATTACAAAACCTTCATGAGGCAAATTCTTTTGAAAATGAAATCATTGAGATTAAACAATTGTTAACAGAGTACCAAGTGGAGAAACATTTGCTAATATCTATTCAAAACGAAATGATTCGTATTGGACTTGTGATGACAAATTTACAAGATTAATAGTGGGTAAAGAGTGGAATTTTAAAAAAATAACTAAAAAGGTGTTGACAGTATTTGAAAAAGCATTCTATAATACGAATCATAACTTATTCAATTTCAAAAACATTTGAATAAACAAAGTGCAATGAAGAGATCACAGTAGTGAGGATCTTACTGTAACAGAGAGCTGATGGTTGGTGTGAATCAGTACAGGGATAATCATGAATTACAGTCTTGGAGCATCTTTTTCGTAGTAAAGATTTGTTTTCTTTATGAAGGAAAGGCGGTCAAATGATCGTTAACAGTGAAGAGAGGTAGACGAAATAAGTCTACAACTAGGGTGGTACCGCGATAAATATCGTCCCTACTGATTGGATCAGTAGGGACTTTTTGTATTTTTGTGGCCCAACTTGAAAATGGAATATAACATGCGGTGAAAGGAAAAGAAGTAGTAGTTGTTTCCCTGTAACAGAGAGCTGGTGGTTGGTGTGAACCAGTACAAAGACAAGTGCGAATTACAGTCCTGGAGCATCTTTTTCGTAGTAAAGATAATTGTCTTTATGAAGGGAAAGACGGTCAAATGATCGTTAACAGTGAAGAGAGGTAGACGAAATAAGTCTGCAACTAGGGTGGTACCGCGATAAATATCGTCCCTACTGAGTAGATCAGTAGGGATTTTTTGTACACATAAAAGGCGGAATCGATCTCATAATAAGTTTTTGTGGAGTTTCAATTCAGAAAATAGGGAATTTTTATTCTCTTCACATAGTTTTAAACATTAAAAGGAGGATTTTAAAATGGCAAATCATGAGTTAGAACAATTACGTAAACAGGTGGATAAAATCAATTTACAGTTACTAGAGCTTTTAAATGAACGAGGTAAAATTGTTCAGAAGATTGGGGAACAAAAACAAGTCCAAGGTACGAAACGTTTTGACCCAGTTCGTGAGCGTGAAGTACTGGATATGATCGCAGAACATAATGAAGGGCCATTCGAAACTTCAACAGTTCAACACATTTTCAAAACGATTTTCAAAGCGAGCTTAGAATTGCAAGAAGATGACAACCGTAAAGCATTACTTGTTTCACGTAAAAAGAAAAAAGAAAATACAATTGTTGATGTAAAAGGTGAATTATTAGGAAATGGAACACAAACATTCATCATGGGTCCTTGTGCGGTAGAAAGTTTAGAGCAAGTTCGCCAAGTGGGGCAAGCGATGAAAGCACAAGGATTAAAATTAATGCGTGGCGGTGCTTTCAAACCGAGAACGTCACCATACGACTTCCAAGGATTAGGGGTTGAAGGCTTACAAATTTTACGCCAAGTAGCTGATGAATTCGATTTAGCGATTATCAGTGAGATTTTAAATCCAAATGATGTAGAAATGGCTCTTGATTACGTTGATGTCATTCAAGTTGGGGCACGAAACATGCAAAACTTTGATTTATTAAGAGCTGTGGGTAAAGTAAATAAACCTGTATTATTAAAACGTGGTTTAGCAGCGACAATTGATGAATTCATTAACGCAGCAGAATACATTATTGCGCAAGGAAATGATCAAATTATTCTATGTGAGCGCGGTATTCGCACATACGAAAGAGCGACACGTAACACATTAGACATTTCAGCAGTACCGATTTTAAAGAAAGAAACACACTTACCAGTTGTTGTGGACGTAACGCATTCTACAGGACGCAGAGATTTATTATTACCTACTGCAAAAGCAGCACTAGCAATTGGAGCAGATGCAGTCATGGCAGAAGTACATCCAGACCCAGCAGTTGCATTATCTGATTCTGCACAGCAAATGGATATTCCAGAGTTCCATAAATTCATGGAAGAGTTAAAAGGATTTAAAAATAAATTATCTTAATTTCATATTGAATATGCGTAGAAAGGGAAACAGTAGTGCTTATCTCCCTGTTTATAGAGAGCTGATGGCCGGTGAGAATCAGTACAAAGATAAGTATGAATTACAGCCCTAGAGCATCTTTTTCGTAGTAAAGATCATATCTTTATGAAGGGAAAGACGGTCTCATAGATCGTTAACAATGATAAGAGGTAGACAAAAAAATAGTCTACAATTAGGGTGGTACCGCGATATGAATCGTCCCTACTGAGCGCTCAGTAGGGACTTTTTTGTACAAAAAAATAATAAAGGGGTAAGAGAAATGAGATATATTACAGCCGGAGAATCACATGGTCCGCAGTTAACTGTTATTTTAGAAGGTGTACCTGCAGGATTATCGTTACAAGCAGAACATATTAATAAGGAATTATTAAGAAGACAAAAAGGGCATGGTCGCGGGAGACGCATGCAAATTGAAACGGATACAGTAGAGATTGTAAGTGGTGTGCGCCACGGAATAACACTTGGTTCACCAATTACATTAATCGTAAAAAATGATGATTTCAAACATTGGACGAAAGTAATGGGGGCTGAACCTATTTCGGAGCAAGAAAGTAAAGAAATGAAACGTACAATTACAAAACCACGTCCAGGACATGCTGATTTAAATGGTGCAATTAAATATGGTCACCGTGATATACGAAATGTTTTGGAACGTTCTTCTGCAAGAGAGACAACTGTAAGAGTAGCTGCTGGTGCAGTTGCAAAACAAATTTTAAAAGAATTAGGTGTGCAAATTGCAGGACATGTTCTTGAGATTGGCGGGATACAAGCAAATCGTGTAGGCCGACTACTAATAGAAGAAATTCAAACAATTACAGAAAATTCACCTGTGCGTTGCCTAGATAAAGAGGTAGAGCAAAAGATGATGGATGCTATCGATACTGCAAAAAGCAGTGGGGATTCAATAGGTGGAATTGTAGAAGTAATTGCGGAAGGGATGCCAATTGGTGTTGGTAGCTACGTACATTATGATCGTAAATTAGATGCAAAACTCGCGGGAGCAATTATGAGTATTAATGCTTTTAAAGGTGCTGAAATTGGAATTGGATTTGAGGCGGCAAGGCAGCCAGGAAGCTTAGTACACGATGAAATCCTATGGGATGAAGAAAAAGGCTATACAAGAAAAACAAATCATGCAGGTGGATTAGAAGGTGGTATGACTACAGGAATGCCAATTGTAGTAAGAGGTGTAATGAAGCCGATTCCTACATTATATAAGCCACTTGCGAGTGTAGATATTGATACGAAAGAAACATTCCAAGCAAGTATTGAACGATCTGATAGTTGTGCAGTACCAGCTGCAAGTGTTGTTGCAGAAGCTGTGGTTGCATGGGAGCTTGCGGATGCATTAGTTGAACAATTCGGAAAAGACCGCATGGAATTAATCAAGCAAAATATTACGCAGCATAACAAATATGCAAAAGAATTTTAAAAAGGATGGATGCCAGATGAAGGTAAAAGAGCAATTATCATCATTACAGCCATATAAACCAGGTAAATCAGCGCAGCAAATGAAAGAGATATATGGGGATCATTCATTTGTAAAATTAGCATCAAATGAAAATCCATTCGGTTGTTCACCACGTGTTATAGAAGAGTTGCAAAAAGCATGGCATGAACATGCCTTATATCCAGATGGAGGAGCTGTAGAACTTCGCCAAACAATTGCAGAAAAACTACAAGTTCAAAAGGAACAAATTATATGTGGAAGCGGACTTGATGAAGTCATTCAAATTATAAGCCGTGCGGTACTTTGTAAGGGAGATAATGTAGTAACAGCAGGAGAAACTTTCCTGCAATATCGTCATCATGCAGTTATTGAAGGGTGCGAAGTGAAAGAAGTAGCTTTAAATAACGGTGTATATGACTTAGACGAAATTTCTTCAGCGGTTGATAACAATACAAAAATCGTTTGGATTTGTAATCCGAACAATCCGACAGGCACATATGTAAATGAGCGAAAATTGACTCAATTCATTGAGGGAATTAGTAAAAATACGTTAATTGTCATTGATGAAGCGTACTATGAATACGTAACAGCAAAAGATTTCCCAGAGACATTACCGCTTCTAGAAAAACATAAAAACATTCTTATACTAAGAACGTTTTCTAAAGCATACGGATTAGCATCATTCCGTGTTGGGTATTCGATTGGACATGAAGAGTTAATCGAGAAATTAAATGTTGTACGTTTGCCGTTTAACGTATCTTCATTGGCACAAAATGCAGCAACGATTGCCTTAAGCGATGAGTCATTTATTGAAAAGATAGTACGTGTTAATACAGAGGGGCTGCAACAATACGAAAGTTTTTGTAAGAGAAATGAAATTCCATTCTATCCGACGCAAACAAACTTCATCTTCTTGCCGGTAGATGATGCTGGAGAAATTTATGAAGCTTGCGCGCACGCAGGGTTTATTATTCGTCCGTTTCCAAATGGTGTCCGTATTACAATCGGAACAAGGGAACAAAATGAAGGAGTGATTTCAGTGTTAAAACAACACTTTGAAAATAAAAAACATAAGTCTCGAGATGAGGCCAATGTGTAAAAAGGTAGTATTAATTGGAACAGGATTAATAGGAGGCTCTCTCGCATTAGCAATTAAGAAAGAGCACGATGTAACGATAACAGGTTATGATTTATTTAAAGAGCAGGTAGAGCGTGCGAAAGAATTACATGTAGTAGATGAAGTAGCAATAGATTTACAGCGTGCATGCGAAGAGGCAAATTTAATTATTTTTGCCTCTCCAGTTGAAGAAACGAAGAAGTTATTACACAAACTAGCGTCATTTCGTTTACGGGATGATGTAATAGTGACCGATGTTGGAAGTACAAAAGGAACAATTATGAATGAAGCGGAAGCTTTATTTTCAAAGAAAGTTTCTTTTATTGGCGGACATCCGATGGCAGGGTCTCATAAAACTGGTGTTGAAAGTGCAAAGGCGCATTTATTTGAAAATGCATTTTACATTTTAACACCGATGAATCATGTGCCAAATGATCAAGTGGAAGAGCTAAAAGTATGGTTGAAAGGAACAGGATCACATTTTCTCGTCTTAAATACAGAAGAACACGATTATGTAACAGGAATCGTTAGTCATTTTCCGCATCTTATTGCGGCAGGTTTAGTAAAACAAGTCGAGAAACATGCAGGAGATAATCCACTCATTCATCAACTAGCTGCCGGTGGATTTAAAGATATTACACGTATCGCATCTAGCAGTCCGAAAATGTGGAGTGACATTGTAAAGCAAAATCGTGAGCATTTAATGGTATTATTAAAAGAGTGGATCTCTGAAATGGAAGAGTTATATAAGACGGTTTCTATAGGAGATGCAGGCGAAATACAAAACTACTTTGCAGATGCGAAAGAATATCGTGATTCTTTACCAGTGAGAAAAAGAGGAGCTATTCCTGCCTATCACGACTTATACGTCGATGTTTTAGATAAAGTAGGGGCATTAGCTCATATTACGAGTATTCTTGCGCGCGAAGAAATTAGTATTACGAACTTGCAAATATTAGAAGCGCGTGAAGGATTGCTTGGGGTATTACGTATTAGCTTCCAAAGAGAAGAAGATCGTATGAAAGCAAAACTAGCGCTTGGAAAAGAAGAATACCAAACATATGAAACAATTTAAATGAGAAGGTGAAAACGTGAAAGAAAGAACAATACAACCTGTTAATAACGGATTGAATGGAACCATTACAATTCCTGGTGATAAATCCATTTCACACCGCGCTGTTATGTTCGGCGCAATTGCAGAGGGAAGAACAACAATTAAAGGCTTTCTACCTGGTGCAGACTGTTTAAGTACTATTTCTTGTTTTAAAGAAATGGGAGTAGACATTATGCAAAACGGTGATGAAGTTATTGTAATCGGAAAAGGAATTGAAGGTTTACAAGAACCAAAAGCTGTATTAGATGTTGGTAATTCTGGAACTACGATACGATTAATATCAGGAATATTGGCAAACACGCCATTCTTTTCTTGCGTACAAGGTGATGCTTCTATCGCAAAAAGACCGATGAAACGCGTAACCAATCCATTAAAGCAAATGGGCGCAAACATTGATGGCCGAGAAGACGGGACGTACACACCGCTAACAATAAGAGGTGGAGCATTAAAAGCAATCCAATACACTTCCCCAGTTGCAAGCGCACAAGTAAAGTCAGCTATTTTACTTGCAGGTCTTCGTGCAGAAGGTGTAACAGCTGTTACAGAACCGCACATTTCACGCGATCATACGGAAAGAATGCTTGAGGCGTTTGGTGTTACAGTAACTCGTGAAGGGAAAACTGTAAAACTAGCAGGTGGCCAGAAATTAACTGGAATAGACGTTCAAGTTCCAGGTGACGTATCATCAGCGGCATTTTTCTTAGTAGCAGGAGCCATTATTCCAAATAGTAAAATACAACTACAAAATGTAGGAATGAATCCGACTCGTACAGGTATTATAGATGTTTTAGAGAGAATGGGTGCTACGTTCACTATAGAACCAATTAACGAAGGAGCATCAGAACCAGCTGCAAACATTACTATTGAAACATCTTCACTAAAAGGAATCGAAATTGGCGGGGATATTATTCCAAGATTAATCGATGAAATTCCGACTATCGCATTAGCGGCAACGCAAGCTGAAGGAATTACGGTTATTAAAGATGCACGTGAGCTAAAAGTGAAAGAAACGAATCGTATTGACACAGTTGTTGCTGAACTAACGAAACTAGGAGCTCGTATTGAAGCAACAGATGACGGAATGATTATTTACGGTAAATCAACTTTAAAAGGCAATACAGTACATAGTTACGGTGATCATCGCATTGGAATGATGCTTGCAATCGCCGGCTGTATAGCTGAAGGAAAAACAACGATTCAAGATGCAGAAGCAGTAGGTGTATCGTATCCTACATTCTTTCAGGAATTGAGCAAACTACAAACCGAATTGGAAAAAGCATAAAGTGAAACTTTATATGGTATACAGGGGACATAATAAAAGTAATTAGTAAGTACAGCTTTTTGTTTTATGGCAAATCTTTATTTGGAAGATAGTGTGTGTTATATCGAGATATAATAATTATAGAAAGGTCGATGTATATTTCATCGACCTTTCTAATTTTTTAGATAGGATTTTATATGTATGAGTACGAATGTAATAAAGGGAATAGGAGGAGAAAGTCATGAAAGTAATTGAATTAGCAGAGCGACAATATAGAGAAGCGATTGCTTTATCTGAATATGCATTTCAATATAAGGTACCGGAAGATCAAATTGAAAGGCGTCTTACATTAATGAAAAAGCACCATCAACTGTTTGGGATTTTGGAAGGAAATCAACTTGCAGCAAAACTGCACCTTCTTCCATTCGAAATAAATATTGGTGATGAAATGTTTAAAATGGGTGGAATTGCAGGAGTAGCGACATACCCAGAGTATAGACGGAGTGGACATGTAAAAGAATTACTGAAGTATGTGCTACAAAAAATGAAACAAGATGGATTTAGTGTATCAATGTTACATCCATTTGCAGTTTCATTCTATAGAAAGTATGGATGGGAACTATTTGCCAATCGTTTCATATGTTCCATGACGAAGAGTGATTTAGTGATGCAAAAGCATGTGAAAGGGAATGTGAGACGTTTTAATAAAGATTCACATCCAAAAGAAATAGAAGCAGTATATGAGCAATTTGCGAAGCGATTCGCTGGTATGCTAGTTCGAAGTACGGATTGGTGGACGCAAGCAGTTTACCATGATTTGACGGCAGCGGTCTATTACAATGAAAAAGATGAAGCTACTGGTTATATGCTGTACAAAATAAATGATTCAAAAATGACAGTGGAAGAATTTGTACCGCTAAATAATGAAGCTCGAAATGGACTTTGGAATTTTATTTGCCAACATGATTCGATGATAAAAGAGCTTAAGATGATACTAAGTGAAACAGAGCCATTACGTTATACTTTACAAGAGCCTCGAGTTAAGGCTGAAATTACTCCTTATTTTATGGCTCGGATTGTAGACGTGGAGCAGTTTTTAAATCAATATCCATTTGTTTGGAGTAATCAACAAAATAATGTCATTTTACATATTTCAGATTCATTTGCCCCATGGAATAATGTGACGGTTCAATTACAGAATAAAGAAATAGTAATTGTTAATAAAGAAGAAACCAAAAAACAAAATAGTAGCGGAATCCATTTAAATATAAATGCGTTATCAACAATGTTATTTGGATATAAGCGTCCATTAGAGTTATACGAAATGGACCATATTTTAGGGAGTGAGGAAGAAGTAAAAACACTTGAACAGTTGATTCCATTACATAGACCATTTATTTATGATTTCTTTTAAAATTTCAAATAAAAAGCACGATTTGAAAAGTGCTTTTTATTTTGTTGAAATAGAAAGATGATTAGATATACCTTTAGATGCCTAAGTATGTTATAGTAAGTGAAGTATGTATATAAAAGTATCGAAATTGGAGGAAACACATGATTACAGTTAGTAACGTAGGATTGCGCTTTGCGGACAGAAAATTATTTGATGATGTTAACATAAAATTCACACCAGGTAACTGCTACGGCTTAATCGGAGCAAACGGTGCTGGTAAATCAACATTTCTAAAGATTTTATCTGGAGAAATTGATCCATCAACAGGTGATGTAAACATCACGCCAGGTGAGCGTTTAGCAGTATTAAAACAGAACCACTTCGAATACGAAGAGTTTCCTGTATTAGAAACAGTAATTATGGGCCACACACGTCTTTACAAAGTAATGCAAGAAAAAAATGCAATTTACATGAAAGAAGATTTCAGTGATGAAGACGGTATGCGTGCTGCAGAACTGGAAGGTGAGTTTGCTGAGCTAAACGGTTGGGAAGCTGAATCTGAAGCGGCAATCCTTTTAAAAGGCCTAGGCATTGGAGAAGACGTTCATGACAAAAAATTGTCAGAGTTAACAGGGGCAGAGAAAGTAAAAGTATTACTTGCTCAAGCATTATTCGGTCAACCTGACATTCTATTATTAGATGAGCCTACCAACCACTTAGACTTAAAAGCGATTCAATGGTTAGAGAACTTCTTAATGAACTTTGAAAATACAGTTATCGTTGTATCCCATGACCGTCATTTCTTAAATAAAGTATGTACGCACATGGCGGATCTTGATTTCGGTAAAATTCAATTGTACGTTGGTAACTATGACTTCTGGTATGAATCAAGCCAATTAGCATTAAAACTAACACAAGATGCAAATAAGAAAAAAGAAGAGAAAGTAAAAGAGTTACAAAACTTCATTGCACGCTTTAGTTCAAACGCATCTAAAGCGAAGCAAGCGACTTCTCGTAAAAAATTATTAGATAAAATTACATTAGATGATATTAGACCATCATCACGCCGTTATCCATTCGTTGGCTTCACACCAGAGCGTGAAGTAGGAAATGACTTATTAACTGTAGAAGGTCTTTCAAAAACGATTGATGGAGAAAAAGTGTTAGATAATGTGTACTTCACATTATCTAAAGGTGATAAAGTTGCATTTATCGGACGCAATGATATTGCGATGACAACATTATTTAAAATTCTTATGGGTGAAATGGAGCCAGATAGCGGTTCATTTAAGTGGGGTGTTACAACATCTCAAGCTTACTTCCCAAGAGATAACTCTAAGTACTTCGAGAACAGTGAATATAACTTAGTTGAATGGTTACGTCAGTTCTCTCCGCAAGATGAAACAGAAAGTTTCTTGCGTGGCTTCTTAGGTCGTATGCTATTCTCTGGTGAAGAAGTAAAGAAAAATGTTTCTGTATTGTCAGGTGGAGAAAAAGTTCGTTGTATGCTTTCTAAAATGATGTTAAGCGGAGCAAACGTATTAACACTTGATGATCCAACGAACCATTTAGACCTTGAGTCTATCACAGCATTAAACAACGGTTTAATCGCATTTAAAGGAACATTACTATTTACATCTCATGACCATCAGTTCGTACAAACAATTGCAAATCGTATTATCGAAGTGACGCCAAACGGTGTAATCGATAAAGAAGCAACATACGATGAGTTCTTAGAAAATGTAGAACTTCAAAAGCAAGTAGATGCAATGTATCAAGGGAAATAATCTGTAAAACAAAACCCTCGCACTTAGAATAGAGCGAGGGTTTTGTTTTTTTTACTATATGTACATCAATTAAAAAACCGACATAAAACCCCTTTTTTTAGGTGGGGGAGAGCTTCTGGCCATGCATAGAAGCGGTCAGGGCCTTTTTCTGCCACATGCGAAGTAAAAACAGAAAGAGCAAACGAGTGTAAGTTACTTTTTATTCTGCATAGCAGGGATTTAGATCTGTCTCTTATACACATCTGACGCTGCCGACGA
>NZ_JAEHBX010000091.1:0-15090 GCF_016483395.1 Bacillus cereus group sp. N21 | reverse complement strand
GCTCTCTAGCGCCGATGGTAGTTGGGACCTTGTCCCTGTGAGAGTAGGACGTCGCCAAGCAATTAAAGCACGAGTCATTTGACTCGTGCTTTTTTATTTCCTAAGAAATAGGGAATTGTTGACCTAGTAAAAACAGTAAAACATAGTAAGGGATTTTCTTTGTAGAGATTCCTAAAAATTGATAAATAAATGGGTAATCTTCGGAGGCATAGCTTCCTAATAAGTCGTACCACCAGTCGGTCTCGTAGCGAGAAATCATGCTTAAATTGTAGAGCAATAAATAATGTATGAGTGGTTCTGGTAAGAAAAATTTACAACTTCTTACGTCTTTAGTTATTGGCAAATAGTAAGTGCTGGTATTGCAATCAAAAGATAAAGGTGTACTGTACAAAGGGTTCCATGTTTTAGTGGAAGCTGAGAATAGTAGATCAGATTCAAAGGTTTCACTTGGTGTGTACTGTATACTGAGATGTTTACAAGATGTTTCTATGTAACGAGAAAAACGCTCTTTCGTCATATGTAGACGATCAAGTATGTTGGAAGAAAATGAAATATGATGTTCGTCTACCGTATGAACCTTATATAACATTTTCTCTTTTTGACTATACTGGAATAAGGTTTCTAATTCGGGGATTTTCCCCATTAGTTCTAACATAATAAATTTCTCGGCCTCCAAGTGTTTCATGTGAAACATCCGTTCTGCAACATGGGTGAATAATCCATTCTTCTGCACTTTAACTTCATCCTCTAAAAACTGATATCCTTGTTTTTTTCGTTTACGTGTTGTTACTCCATGTGCCAAAATTGTTGTTGTTTCTGGATAGTTAGGATCAACAGTTAATAAGCATGCTTTTAAAAGTTGACTCATTCCATAAAATAACAGCATAGGTTGGATTGAAAAAGGTGCAGTTTTA
Source organism: Bacillus cereus group sp. N21 (assembly GCF_016483395.1). Classification (NCBI taxonomy): domain Bacteria; kingdom Bacillati; phylum Bacillota; class Bacilli; order Caryophanales; family Bacillaceae; genus Bacillus; species Bacillus cereus group sp. N21. The sequence continues at coordinate 14,176 of NZ_JAEHBX010000091.1, read as the reverse complement.
CATAATTCATAATAACTTTTTCCGTGCTCTAAGTAATAAATAAAAGGGTAACAATTTTCGAAGCTTTTTTTTTCAGCGTTTTCAATAGGTAATTTTTCATAACAGCGGGCAAGATAACGCTGTACATGTTGGGATGAAAAAAAGAAACTTAATTGCTGCCAAGTATGAGATGTATGATGCATATATTACGCTCCTTTTATTGTCTAAAAATTCTAACATTTACGCACTTTCTTGACAGTATTTTAACCAATTGTTAAGCTACTAATAATAATTTCTGGTATCATGGGGGGAACAATTATGTGGGAATCTAAATTTGTTAAAGAAGGTTTGACATTCGATGATGTATTACTTGTACCAGCGAAGTCAGATGTATTGCCAAGAGAAGTAAGTGTTAAGACAGTTCTATCTGAAAGCTTGCAGTTAAACATTCCTTTAATTAGCGCAGGAATGGATACAGTAACAGAAGCTGATATGGCTATTGCAATGGCACGTCAAGGTGGTTTAGGAGTTATTCATAAGAATATGTCTATCGAGCAACAAGCTGAGCAGGTTGATAAAGTAAAACGCTCTGAAAGCGGCGTTATTTCAGATCCTTTCTTTTTAACTCCAGATCATCAAGTATATGATGCAGAGCATCTTATGGGAAAATATCGTATCTCAGGTGTACCAATTGTAAATAACTTAGAAGAGCAAAAATTAGTTGGTATTATTACAAACCGTGATATGCGTTTTATTCAAGACTACTCTATTAAAATTTCCGATGTAATGACAAAAGAAAAGTTGATTACAGCTCCAGTTGGCACTACGCTAGAAGAAGCTGAAAAGATCCTACAGAAATATAAAATTGAAAAGCTCCCTCTTGTTGATAATAACGGTGTATTACAAGGGCTTATCACAATTAAAGATATTGAAAAAGTAATTGAGTTTCCAAACTCAGCAAAAGACAAGCAAGGTCGTTTGTTAGTTGGAGCAGCAGTTGGTGTAACTGCAGACGCTATTCTTCGTATCGATGCATTAGTAAAAGCAAACGTAGACGTAATTGTACTTGATACAGCTCATGGACATTCTCAAGGTGTTATGGAGAAGGTGAAAGAAGTTCGTGCGAAGTACCCAACACTAAATATTATTGCAGGTAACGTTGCCACAGCTGAAGCGACACGCGCATTAATTGAAGCAGGTGCAAATGTTATCAAAGTTGGTATTGGACCAGGTTCTATTTGTACAACACGCGTTGTAGCTGGTGTTGGTGTACCACAATTAACAGCTGTATATGATTGTGCGACAGAAGCTCGTAAGCACGGTATTCCAGTCATTGCTGATGGTGGTATTAAATACTCTGGTGATATGGTAAAAGCTTTAGCAGCAGGTGCACACGTTGTAATGCTTGGTAGTATGTTTGCTGGTGTAGCTGAAAGTCCAGGAGAAACTGAAATTTACCAAGGTCGCCAATTTAAAGTGTATCGTGGTATGGGTTCTGTTGGAGCAATGGAAAAAGGAAGTAAAGATCGTTACTTCCAAGAAGGTAATAAAAAACTTGTTCCAGAAGGTATCGAAGGCCGTGTGCCATATAAAGGACCTTTAGCTGATACAGTTCACCAATTAGTTGGTGGTTTACGTGCAGGTATGGGGTATTGCGGAGCAAATGACTTAGAATTCTTACGTGAGAATGCACAATTTATTCGTATGTCAGGTGCTGGTTTACGTGAAAGTCACCCACATCACGTACAAATTACAAAAGAGGCACCAAATTACTCTTTATAATGTCTTATATGTAAATAGATGGAGATTTGATATCTCTGTCTATTTTTTTTTGATTATGTTAGAATAACGGTTATGTGAGTACAAAGATATTGGGGGTAACAAAAGTGAAAGGTATGTTTTGCAAGCGATTTATTGCAATGGTAACAGTGCTTACACTATTTTGTAGCATGTTTGTTACATATGGTAGTGCATCGGCAGAAACAGGTGCTGCTTTAAATGTTGAAGCAGGAGCAGCAATTTTAGTAGAAGCAGATTCTGGAAAAATTTTATATCAAAAAAATGCAGATGAATTATTAGCGATTGCTAGTATGACAAAAATGATGAGTGAATACTTGGTTAATGAAGCGGTGGCTAAAGGAAAACTTAAGTGGGACCAAAAGGTAAAAGTTTCTGAATACGCACATATGATTTCACAAGATCGCTCATTATCAAATGTTCCATTAGAAAATGGTGGCTCTTACACGGTAAAAGAGCTATATGAAGCGATGGCAATTTATTCTGCAAACGGAGCAACAATTGCTTTAGCTGAAGCAATTGCAGGTAAAGAAGCAGATTTCGTAAAAATGATGAATGATAAAGCAAAAGAGCTTGGATTGAAGAATTATAAATTCGTAAACTCTACTGGCTTAACAAATCATGATTTAAAAGGACAACAACCTGAAGGTACAACTCCAGACGAGGAAAATAAAATGTCTGCTAGAGATTGTGCAATTTTAGCACAACATCTTATTCAAGATTTTCCAAAAGTATTAGAAACAGCTAAAATTCCGAAAAAAGTATTCCAAGAAGGTGGAAAATATCCTGTTAAAATGGATAACTGGAATTGGATGCTAAAAGGATTAGTTAAGGAATATGAAGGTGTAGATGGTTTGAAAACAGGATCTACTCCAGAAGCTGGAGATTGTTTTACGGGTACAGCTGAAAGAAATGGTATGCGTTTAATTTCTGTCGTTATTAAAACAAATTCTCATACAGCACGTTTTGACGAAACAAAGAAATTGTTTGATTACGGTTTTACAAACTTTGAAGTGAAAAAGGTATATCCAAAAGGATCTGCGGTAAAAGGACATGAAACTGTACGAGTAGAAAATGCGAAAGATAAAGATGTAACAATTCAGACTAAACAAGCAATTGCGCTTCCGATGTTAAAAGGAAGTAAAGACGTCTATAAAACAGAATTTAAAGATGTAAGCAAAGATAAAGAAGCACCAATTAAAAAAGGTACAACACTTGGTCAAATGATTATATCACCTAAAGATAATAATGATCCTGGATTCCTATCAGGTAAATCATTACAAGTAGATCTTATTACAAAATCAGAAGTAGAAAAGGCAAACTGGTTTGTACGTTCTATGCGTGGTATCGGTTCTTTCTTTAGTGGTATTTGGAACAGTGCTGTTGATACAGTAAAAGGTTGGTTTTAAGAGCTCCTCGTTGTAGGGGCTTTTTTTATTCCTATTTTTCATACCGACTTTATGAAAAAGTAGTGGACAAGCCTCTAATAGTTAGTGGTAGAATGTAAGAGTATTCTCAATTTTCGCCGTTAATGGGGAAAAGCAATTCACCTAGGGAGGTTTTTGTACATGACAAATGTAACAGGGACAGAACGTGTAAAACGTGGAATGGCAGAAATGCAAAAAGGCGGCGTTATCATGGACGTAGTTAACGCTGAGCAAGCAAGAATTGCAGAGGAAGCGGGCGCAGTTGCTGTTATGGCACTAGAGCGCGTTCCTGCAGATATTCGTGCAGCAGGTGGCGTTGCACGTATGGCAGATCCAACAATTGTTGAAGAAGTTATGGGTGCTGTATCAATTCCAGTTATGGCAAAATGCCGTATTGGTCACCTCGTGGAAGCACGTGTACTGGAATCATTAGGGGTAGACTACATTGATGAGAGTGAAGTATTAACTCCAGCTGATGAAGTATATCATTTAAATAAACGTGATTACACTGTTCCATTTGTATGTGGATGTCGTGATATTGGAGAAGCAGCGCGTCGTATTGCGGAAGGTGCATCTATGCTTCGTACAAAAGGCGAGCCTGGAACAGGGAACATTGTAGAAGCAGTACGTCATATGCGTCAAGTAAACGCAGAAATCCATCAAGTTGTAAGCCTACGTGAAGACGAATTAATGACATATGCAAAAAATACTGGAGCTCCTTATGAAGTATTACTTGAAATCAAACGTCTTGGTCGCCTACCAGTTGTAAACTTTGCAGCAGGTGGTGTAGCAACGCCGGCAGATGCTGCATTAATGATGCAACTTGGTGCAGATGGTGTGTTCGTAGGATCTGGTATTTTCAAATCAGAAAACCCAGAAAAATTTGCACGTGCTATTGTTGAAGCAACGACACATTACGAAGATTATGAGCTAATTGCAAGCCTTTCTAAAGGATTAGGTACTGCAATGAAAGGTGTCGAAATTTCAACATTATTACCAGAACAACGCATGCAAGAACGCGGTTGGTAATTAAAGGAGATTTTCAAATGGTTAAAGTCGGTGTATTAGGTCTTCAAGGAGCTGTTCGCGAACATGTAAAGGCAGTTGAAGCAAGTGGTGCAGATGCTGTAATTGTAAAGCGTGTGGAGCAACTTGAAGAAATTGATGGTCTTATTTTGCCAGGCGGTGAAAGTACAACAATGCGCCGTCTTATTGATAAGTACGATTTTATGGGGGCACTTCGTGAATTTGCGAAATCTGGTAAACCAATGTTCGGTACGTGTGCAGGTATGATTTTACTTGCAAACAATCTTATTGGTTATGAAGAATCCCACATCGGTGCTATGGATATTACAGTTGAACGTAATGCGTTTGGACGCCAAAAGGATAGCTTCGAAGCTTCCCTTTCGATAAAAGGTGTAGGGGAAGACTTTATTGGTGTATTTATTCGTGCGCCATACGTTGTAAGTGTAGGGGATAACGTAGAAATTCTTTCTATGCACAATGACCGAATGGTAGCAGTAAGACAAGGACCATTTTTAGCAGCTTCTTTCCATCCGGAGTTAACGGATGACCATCGTGTTACAGCATATTTTGTACAGATGGTGAAAGAGGAGAAAATGAAAAAAGTTGTATAAGTAACTTGCAACTTGTGTAAGATTATAGTAAATTGATGGTAACAATTTTATAAAATAAACGTGTTGATAGGAAGTAGTAACAAATGTTGTTTCTTATAGAGAGTCGGTGGCTGGTGGAAACCGATAGAAACAGTTTGTGAATCCATCCTGGAATGAAATGTGGAATATCTTTATGATTAGTAAACATTTCCGGTGAAGAGTCGTTATTTCTACTTGAGAGGAAAGCAATATTGCTTTCAACTAGGGTGGCAACGCGGGTTAACTCCCGTCCCTTTTTACAGGGACGGGAGTTTTTGTGTTTTATAAAATAAAAGGAGGAATATATAATGCTTGATATTAAATTTTTACGTGCGAATTTTGAAGAAGTAAAAGCAAAGTTACAGCATAGAGGTGAAGATTTAACTGATTTCGGTCGTTTTGAAGAATTAGATACAAGAAGAAGAGAGCTACTTGTTCAAACAGAGGAATTGAAAAGTAAACGTAATGAAGTGTCTCAACAAATCTCTGTGTTAAAGCGCGAAAAGAAAGATGCAGAGGCATTAATTTTAGAGATGCGTGAAGTAGGGGAAAAGGTAAAGGATTTTGATAACGAACTTCGTATAGTTGAAGAAGATTTAGAGAGATTAATGCTTTCTATTCCAAATATCCCACATGAGTCTGCACCAATTGGCGAAACAGAAGATGATAACGTGGTAGCGCGTACTTGGGGAGAAGTAAAAGAATTTAACTTTGAACCAAAACCTCACTGGGATCTTGCAACTGATTTAGGAATTTTAGATTTTGAGCGTGCTGCTAAAGTAACGGGAAGCCGCTTTGTATTCTATAAAGGTGCAGGTGCAAGATTGGAACGTGCTTTAATTAGCTTTATGCTGGATCTTCATACTGATGAACATGGATATGAAGAAGTTTTACCTCCGTATATGGTAAACCGTGCAAGTATGACAGGAACGGGACAACTTCCAAAGTTTGAAGAAGATGCGTTCCGTATTGAGAGTGAAGATTATTTCTTAATTCCTACAGCTGAGGTTCCTGTAACAAACATGCACCGTGACGAAATCTTAAGTTCAGAGCAATTACCAATTCGTTATGCAGCATTTAGCTCTTGTTTCCGTTCTGAAGCAGGATCAGCTGGACGCGATACACGTGGTTTAATCCGTCAGCATCAATTTAATAAAGTTGAGCTTGTGAAATTTGTTAAACCAGAAGATTCTTATGAAGAATTAGAAAAATTAACAAATGATGCGGAACGCGTGTTACAATTATTAGGTCTACCATATCGTGTTATGAGCATGTGTACAGGAGATTTAGGATTTACAGCAGCGAAGAAATACGATATTGAAGTATGGATTCCAAGCTATGGCACGTATCGTGAGATTTCTTCTTGTAGTAACTTCGAAGCATTCCAAGCAAGACGTGCGAATATTCGCTTCCGTCGTGAGCCGAATGCAAAACCAGAACCTGTTCACACACTAAATGGATCTGGACTTGCAATTGGACGTACAGTTGCAGCTGTTTTAGAAAACTATCAACAAGAAGATGGTACAATTATAATTCCAGAAGTTCTTCGCCCTTATATGGGAGGAAAAACAGTTATTAAATAAATTGAAACTTTCATCGGTATGAGTGTTGTCAGTAAAAAAATGTAGGAAAAGGAGATTGTTTTTTCCTTTTCCTATAATTTATTATAGTGTACTTGACTAACTGTTTTTCTTTTGATATTATATTTGATGTCAATATGGAGGTATACCCAAGTCTGGCTGAAGGGATCGGTCTTGAAAACCGACAGGCGGCGAGAGTCGCGCGGGGGTTCGAATCCCTCTACCTCCTCCAGATATAATTGACAACAGCGCATATAAGTGGAGATTGGAGAACTCGTTACCAACACGTAACGAGTTTTTATTTTAAAACCAATCAGAAAGTATGATGTAAGGCGGGAAAACGCCTTATGAAACACTCATATTCCGATGATTATCTTCATAGATATGAAAGGAGTCAACATGGATCTTATTATACAAACGTTTCCTTTAGATGGAAAAACTTTATACTATGTACAATGTCCAGTCTGTAAGAACAATAGAATTTTAAATAGTGGTGCAAACGTATCACGTATTATAAGTGATGATACATTCCGTAAACTTTGCGGTTGTACTTGTAATGTGAAGAAAGAATTGAGAAAAGTAGAAGCACCGAAACAAACTACAAAAAAAGAAGTAGCTCCAAAACGTACTGGTAAAGTATTAACAGCAATCATTAATGGAAAAGAAATGACCGTTAAAGAAATTGCTGAGACATATGATATTAGTACAAGTACGGTTCGTCAGCGTATTAATGCTGGGAAACCAGAGAGCGAAATTATTGCTCCAACGAAAAAGAAAAAGTAAGTTAATAGGAAAACCCGTGCATTCGCACGGGTTTTTTATTTTACAAGCTTACGTGTTTGTTTTAAGAAATGACCAATTTTCTTAATAATTGGTTCAATTGAGTCTTCATCTTTTAAAATATCGTATTCATTAATATTTAAGCGTAGGACAGGACATGAATTAAAGTTATTAATCCAGTTTTCATAACGTCCGTGCATTTCTTGCCAATACTCAATTGGGGTTTGTTGTTCCATAGGGCGACCACGTTCTTGAATACGACTGACGATATCATCAAAAGAACCTTCTAGATAGATTAATAAGTCTGGGTGCGGGAAGTAAGGTGTCATAACCATTGCATCGAATAACCCTTTGTATGTTTCATAATCTGTTTCTGTCATTGTTCCTTTTTCGTGATGCATTTTCGCAAAAATGCCAGTATCTTCATAGATAGAACGATCCTGTACAAAGCCACCGCCGTATTCGAAAATTCTTTTTTGTTCTTTAAATCTTTCTGCTAAAAAATAAACTTGTAAGTGAAAGCTCCAGCGCGTGAAATCAGCATAGAACTTATCTAAATATGGATTTGAATCTACTTTTTCAAATGATGTTCGGTAACCTAAAGCATTGGCAAGTGCGGTTGTCATAGTTGATTTACCAACGCCAACTGTACCAGCAATTGTAATTACTGCATCATTTGGTATATCATACTTTTGCCTTAAATTCATTGCTATTTCGTCCCCTTTAAGAGTGTATTTTGGAGAGTGGATAAAATTACATTTAGATCGTCACTGTTCTTCACGAAATCCATGTTATCTCCATTGAATTTTAATACTGGAATATCAGGATGGTCCTTTTTAAAAGCATCCATTGCCGTTTCATAATCTTTAGTGAGTTGTAGTAAGTAATTTGGATCCATGTTTTTCTCAAATTCACGTCCACGCATTGCAATTCGTTTTTGTAATGTTTCTAGACTTGCTGTTAAATATACAATGACATTTGGTACGGGCATATCTTGCGTAAGAATACGATAAATTTGCATGTACTTGTCATATTGAGCGTCTTTTAATGAGCGAGATGCAAAAATTAAATTTTTAAGTATATGATAATCTGCTACCACTGGTTTACGCTGACTCAAGTATTTTATATTAATGTCTTCCAATTGTTTATAGCGATTGCAAAGAAAGAACATTTCTGTTTGAAAACTCCATTCTTCAATGTTTTCATAAAATTTCCCTAAGAAAGGATTTTCATCGACAATCTCTTTTAATAAATGGAGTTGCATGTGAGTTGAAATTTCCTTCGCTAGTGAAGTTTTTCCAACACCGATAGGTCCTTCGACCGTAATGAATGGTACTCCGGTCACGCTGTTTCCTCCTTTCAATTCATAATTTCCTGTAAATACAAAGCACAAAACAGAATTATTGTAGCACAAGAGGGAAGCAAGCGGACTAATTTGTCATAAAAAGTTGGGAAATCGACGCATGCTATTCAAGTTTTAATTGAAAAGAGGGTGTAATATTTGCCTTTAATGTTGTTTCCATTATTTTCAAAGCGTGTTTATTATCTTGATCAGAGTTAGAAGCAGTGCAATCTTGAGGTACATATAGAGTATAGTTCCTCATATGAGCGTCATTGGCTGTAAAAAGGATGCAGATGTTTCCTGCAATCCCTGTTATGATAAGTTTTTCAACTTTTAAATGTCCTAATAAAGAATTTAAGGGAGTTTCATAAAATGCTGAATAATGTGGTTTAATAAACACATAATCATCTGCCCCGGGAGCGATTGCTTGTATAATATTTTTGCTATAATCATTTGTACAATGAGTAATAAGTTGATCGATATCAGCTCTCCATAGTTGATAATGATCGTTAATATAAATAACAGGATAACCATTCATTTTCATTGTTCGTTTTAAGTGTAAAATAGGCTCTATAATTATTTGACATTTTTGTGCAAGGGTTGGTCCATGCGAGAATTGGAAGTCGTTAATCATGTCAATAATGAGCAATGCGGTATTTTTCATATGTAATCACTCTTCCTTTTTCTTTAGAGTGGATTGAATGTGTGAAAGTTATCCCGTATCTGTAAGGAGAAGTGTAATTGAATAGTATGTATATAAATATAAATTGAAAAACTGACATAAAACCTTCCTTTTTGGGCTGGAGAGAGAATCCGATCATAGGTAGAGGCGGTCAGGTCCTTTTCCTACGCCATGTCAAGTGAAAACAAAAGGATAAAATGAGTGGAGTTTACTTTTTATTCTGCGTAGCAGGGGGTTATATGTCCAAAAATCAAAATGGATTGATATAGTAGTAAAGGGTTATAATACTTTATTCGTAATGAGAGGACTGTATTATGGAACAAGATATTTATTTTATGCAGCTTGCAATAGAAGAAGCGAAGAAAGCTGAAGAAATACAAGAAGTTCCGATTGGAGCTGTTATTGTACTCGGTGGGGAAGTAATCAGCGTTGCTCACAATTTAAGAGAGACAGAGCAACGATCAATTGCTCATGCAGAGTTATTAGCTATAGATGAAGCTTGTAAAAAGTTAGGTACGTGGCGTTTAGAAAATGCAACGTTATACGTTACATTAGAACCATGTCCGATGTGCGCAGGTGGAATTGTGTTATCCCGTGTAAAACGTGTCGTATATGGTGCAAGTGATCCAAAGGGTGGATGTGCAGGCACTTTAATGAACCTTTTAACGGACGAGCGTTTTAATCACCAATGTGAAGTAGTATCTGGTGTGATGGAAGAAGAATGTGGCATGTTGTTAACGAATTTTTTTAGAGAGCTTCGTAAAAGAAGGAAAGAGAAGAAGGAAAAATTGGATAAAAATACAGGTGCTTAACATATTTGCAATTTATGAAGAAACAAGTTATACTGATATTGCCTTCATTAAGGCAACCGAATATTGGTTTTAACTTTGCCGTGCTAAGCGGGGAGGTAGCGGTGCCCTGTACTCGCAATCCGCTCTAGCGAGGCCGAATCCCTTCTCGAGGTTATGCTACTGTAAGGCCTGCCTTAAGTAAGTGGTGTTGACGTTTGGGTCCTGCGCAACGGGACCCCGTGAACCTTGTCAGGTCCGGAAGGAAGCAGCAATAAGCGGGTTTTCTCGTGTGCCGCAGGAGTGCCTGAACCGAGCTAACTGCTTAAGTAACGCTTATGGTACGTAATCGACAGAAGGTGCACGGCAGTTATATATGTATACAAAACTCACCTTATATAAAGAGGTGGGTTTTTTGTATAGAAAATAACTTTTGGAATCTATAAACAGAATGGGTTATAATATACAAGATAATAACCTTTGAGGGAGGCCGTATTTTCGTGTCATACCAAGCGTTATACCGAACATGGAGACCGCAAAATTTTGAAGATGTAGTCGGTCAAAAGCACGTAACAAAAACGTTGCAAAATGCCCTTCTTCAAGAGAAAGCTTCGCATGCTTATTTATTTTCAGGCCCGAGAGGAACAGGTAAAACGACAATTGCAAAAGTATTTGCAAAGACAATTAACTGTGAGCATGCTCCAGTAGCTGAACCTTGTAATGAATGCCCTGCGTGTTTAGGCATTACACAAGGGTCTATTTCGGATGTATTAGAAATTGATGCGGCTTCAAATAACGGTGTAGATGAAATTCGAGATATAAGAGATAAAGTAAAGTATGCCCCAAGTGCAGTGAGATATAAAGTATACATTATTGATGAGGTCCACATGCTTTCTATGGGAGCTTTTAATGCGCTTTTAAAGACGTTAGAAGAACCACCACAACATGTTATCTTTATTTTAGCGACTACAGAGCCTCATAAAATCCCACCTACAATCATTTCACGCTGTCAACGTTTTGAATTTCGGAAGATATCAGTACATGATATTGTAGAGAGATTAGCGACGGTTGTTACAAATGAAGGTACAAAGGTAGAAGATGAAGCATTACAAATTGTTGCGCGTGCTGCTGAGGGTGGTATGCGTGATGCACTCAGTCTGATCGACCAAGCTATTTCTTATAGCGATGAAGTAGTTACGACTGAAGATGTCTTAGCGGTAACAGGTTCTGTTTCTCAACAATATTTAGGTAACCTTGTAGAATGCATACGCGAGAATGATGTATCAAGAGCATTGCGTATTATTGATGATATGATGAGTAAAGGAAAAGACCCAGTTCGTTTTATGGAAGATTTCATTTACTATTATCGTGATATGCTCTTATATCAAACTTCACCACAATTGGAACATATGTTAGAACGGGTAATTGTAGATGACCAGTTCCGTATGCTAAGTGAAGCGATGCAACCTGAGATGATTTATGAAATTATTCATACGCTCAGTAAGGGGCAACAGGAGATGAAGTGGACAAATCATCCGCGGATTTTCTTAGAAGTTGTTATGGTGCAACTTTGCCAGCAATTTATGGTGCAGACGAATGGTGCAGACCGTTTGCAAGCAATTATGAATAGAATGCAACAACTAGAAAAAGAACTAGAACATGTGAAGAAGAATGGTGTGCCAGCTGGTGCGCAACAGGAAGTAAGAGAGACACGTACAACGCCAAAACCTGTGCGGACAGGAAGTATGAAAATACCTGTTGGACGGGTACATGAAGTATTAAAGCAAGCGAAACGCCAAGATTTAGAGCAATTAAAAGGTATATGGGGTGAGTTGCTAGGAAGACTTAAATCCTATAATAAAGTAGCGTTTGCTGTATTATTAGAGAATAGTGAACCAGTTGCAGCTTCTGAAGATTCTTATGTGTTAGCTTTCCAATATGAGATACATTGCAAAATGGCAAGTGAAAATCGTGATGCAATGGATACCGTAGAACAAATTCTTTTTGAATTGTTGAGTAAAAGGTTGAATATGATTGCAATTCCAAAGAGTGAGTGGGGGAAAATTCGCGAAGAATTTCTACAACGTGAAGGTGGGAATTCAGAAGAAGCTGCGGAACAAAAAGTAGATCCTCTCGTAGAAGAGGCGGTAAAGTTAGTAGGGCAACAACTTATTGAAATAAAAGAATAACAACAATTAGGAGGAATTTATTATGATGCGTGGCGGAATGGGAAATATGAATAACATGATGAAACAAATGCAAAAAATGCAAAAGCAAATGGCGAAAGCACAAGAGGAACTTGGTGAAAAAACAGTTGAAGGTACAGCTGGCGGCGGAATGGTTACCGTTATTGTAAATGGTCACAAGCAAATTCTTGAAGTGAAAATTAAAGAAGAAGTTGTAGACCCAGAAGATATCGAAATGTTACAAGACCTTGTGTTAGCTGCAACAAATGATGCACTTAAGCAAGCTGAGGAACTTTCAAACTCTACAATGGGGCAATTCACAAAAGGCTTAAACTTACCAGGTGGAATGTTCTAGTAGGAGGATATTGATATATGCATTATCCAGAACCGATTTCGAAGCTTATCGATAGCTTTATGAAGTTGCCAGGGATTGGTCCGAAAACGGCAGTCCGATTGGCTTTCTTCGTGTTAGATATGAAAGAAGACGACGTATTAGATTTTGCTAAATCACTTGTAAATGCAAAGCGGAATTTAACATACTGTTCTGTTTGTGGACATATTACAGATCGTGATCCTTGTTATATTTGTGATGATTCACATCGTGACCAATCGGTTGTTTGTGTTGTACAGGAAGCAAAAGATGTAATCGCGATGGAAAAAATGAAAGAATATCAAGGTGTCTATCATGTGCTTCGTGGTGCAATCTCACCAATGGAGGGAATTGGACCGGAGGACATTAATATTCCACAGTTATTAAAAAGGTTACAAGATGAAACTGTACAAGAAGTTATTTTAGCAACGAACCCGAATATTGAAGGGGAAGCTACAGCGATGTATATTTCCCGCCTCTTAAAACCGACAGGTATTAAAGTGACTCGTATTGCGCATGGTCTTCCCGTTGGTGGAGATTTAGAATATGCGGATGAAGTAACGCTATCGAAGGCTCTAGAAGGCCGTAGAGAAATATAAGAGGAGAAATCAAAATGTTTTTTCAAAAAAAGGGCAAGTTGCGAAAAGAATATGATGATAAGTTAATTGCTGCATTAGAAAAAGTGAAGAATGAGTGGTTACGTCAAAAAAGGATGGTAGAACAAAGTGTCGAACCATCTCAAGATGTACTATGTTCTTTGAAAATAGCAGAAGCAAAATACTTTTTCTTACTAAAAGAAGCAAAAAGGCGTCCTGTAAAAATGGAGCAATGGTAAAAGACCCTGTTTTTTAAATAGGGTCTTTTCTTTATACTATTATTCTCGGGCGGCGAAATCTCAATCTAAAAATGCAGCGGAATTATAAGTGATCAATTGCTCGTAAAATCCCGATCAGTGAGAACTAATAATTAGTAGGGATGAATCTCCACACTGATTAAAATAATTGAACGGTATTTTTTGTTTCCTTGTCCCATACAAATAGAGTGTATAGGTTATATAAGGAGGGGGAAAATGAACTCTACATTGATTATTGGTGGAATTCTTGCTTTGGTATTTGTTTTGCTGATTTTTGGCGCCTCAGTGAAACCGTTGCAATTCATAGGAAAGATATTCGTTAAAGTAATGATAGGTGTAGTATTATTGTTTGCCGTTAATGTGATTGGAACATATTTTGGTTTTCATATTCCAATTAATATTGGTACAGCTTCTATTTCTAGCATTTTGGGGGTACCGGGTATTTGTGCTTTAGTTATCATTAAATTATATATAATGCCAGGATGAATAACATTTTGGCATTTATTTTAAAAAAGTGAAAAATAGTGTTGACTTATTAATTGTTAATGTGATAAATTAATAAGCGTCGTCAACGACACAAGAAAAAAGAAGTTGACGAAGTGATTGAGAAATGTTATATTATAAAAGTCGCTGAAACGCGATATTGAACTTTGAAAACTAAACGAAACAAACAACGTGAAACGTCAATTTTTATTTTAGATGCTAGACAAACTAACTTTATTGGAGAGTTTGATCCT
>NZ_JAEHBX010000090.1:0-15141 GCF_016483395.1 Bacillus cereus group sp. N21 | reverse complement strand
TGTAAAAGGTATTGGCGAGGATAAAATGTTTGATATTTTCCATTATGCAAACACTGATGAATTAAACATGACTTCTGGTTTCTCCGAATTGAGATCGGCATGCCTTCGAGTTGCAGCAAATAAATATGGGGCGAACTCAACTGAGGTTCAAGCAGTTCAAAAAGCTTTTGATGCAGCAAAAATTAAGTAAGTAAGAAATATAGTTCTTATCCGTATTGATGAACTCAACACATAATGGTTGTATAAGTAAGAGGATAGGCCAGGTTCTGCTATTGTTTCGACAACATTATGGAAAGTTAGATAGTACCTTAGGTACTATCTAGCTTTTTACAGAATAAAATGTCGGAAAATTTGTTTTTTGTTATAATATTAATATAATAGGATGAAGAATATTATGGATACACATATAATAGCAAAAGAAGAAATAATAACATTATTAAGCAGTTGGTATAATGCAATTATTTCTCAACATATAATAAAAGCTAAACACTTAAAAGAAGAGATTGATAGAAATATTCATAGTATTGAAGAAGACTCTAATATCTCTATCTATTATTCCCTACTTAACTTTAGATATAATTTACTGGTTTGTGATATAGATGGTTCTAAAGACTGTCTAGAAAAGATTGCTCCATTTCCAGAACAAACCGAAACATTTTTGAAATATTATTATCATTTCTTCAAAGCTATTTATGCAATTTCAGTTGGAAATCATAATGAAGCTAAAGAACAATATGAGAAGGCTGAAAAACTCTTAGCAACTATTCCAGATGAATTAGAAAAGGCTGAATTTGATTACATGTTTGCAGTATTCCATTATCAATCCTTAAACCCGTTGTTGGCTGCTAAATATGCTAATAAGGCAAAAGAGGTATTTTCGAAGCATACAGGATATGAAATGAAAGTTGCTTCCTGTCAAAACACCATAGGACTTGCTTGTACTAAACTTAGGCTGTATGAAATTGCTGAGGAAAATTTCATTTCAGCTCTTAGAATATTTGAAAAATATGGCGAAGAACAACTAATAGCTAAAGTGAAACATAATTTAGGATTATTATATGCTGATCAAAACCTTTCAGAGTTAGCGATTAAGTATTTAAAGGATTCCTTAAAAAATAACCCTAAAACTATGTTTTTATTAGCTAGGGAATACTATAAGTTAAGAGAAAATTTTCTTGCTGCAGATCTAATTGAACAAGGATATAACCTTACAAAACTTAAAGAATATAAGTGCCATTTTGCTATCTTAAGAGAACTGAATAAGGGAGCAGAGATTGAGGAACTAGAGAAAGTTATTATGACAGGAATATATTACTTCAAGAAAGAAAATCTATGGGGTCATGTAAAAGAATATGCTTCAATTCTCGGAAATAAATTCTATGACCTAAGCAATGATGAAAAAGCCAGTAGATTCTTTCACATTGCCCTAGATGCTGACAAAAAAGATTTGGAGAAGGGAGCCTAAAAATAATGAAAAAATTACTTTTAACTGTAATGATTTTTACAGGGATTTTATCTTTTGGTGTTGCTAATCAATCTATTGAAGAGCCATCAGCTAAAGCTAATCTACTTTGTTTAGATCATGGAGAAACTATCTAATTGAAAAAAGAGAGTGCCTTTTTTGGAAAAGGGACTCTCTTTTTTCAATTATTTTATTATTTATGATTCACATACGTATCAAACTATAAGTGGATATATCCAGCTGTAATACGTTGCGCCTCCATTAAACGTTTTCCGGTCACCGGTGTTATTTCAGCACGCCATTTATCCCGCATTAACGGGCAGTAATACTCCCGCCTCAAAATTCTGCGAAAGCATTGTCCAGCTCTAGCGGCTAGAATCTCCGGTCGTTTCGCCCTCTCGGACGAGGCAAAAAGCGCCTTTCTGTCGGGGGCCCCAACGTCCTGCGATTCTGAGCGAGCCGCTTACGCTTTTCTAAAGAAGTTAGGTGGGAGATAAACTGCCCGTAAAAGCCCGATTGGTTCAACTAATAATCAGTGGGGGATGGAGAAAACCCCCATTGATTGAAGTTTCACTTTATCAGCAGCGTCTTGTGATACAGTGGCATCTATAAATAACTCTTTCGTCTTATCATGAACAATTAATGGGAAATCAGCTTTTGCACCAACTGCAGAAGCGTGGACCCAATCTTCTGGATTTACACTTTTCCAGTTCCAATAGCCATTTCCATCTTTTACTTTATAATTGTCTTTTACAATATCGACGAAGTTTTCATATTTTGAGTGTAAGGCAACTGGAAGCGAAACATTAGTAAAGTTTGCTGCATGCATAGGCTGATTAACATCTCCTAAATAATGAAGTGATAATCCTAAATAGAAAAATGCATTTTTCAAATCGTTATCGGAAGTTAATTAGATCCATCTTATAAAATAATAAAGATGATAAAGTAATAGGAATACTGTTTTAATAATCTATTTCTTAATATTGCTGTCTATAGAAAAAATGTTCATTTTAATTACAACCTAAATAATAATAGATTGGTAAATATTGTATCACTATGCCCCGTTTTTACACGTATCTCGGCTGAACCCCTAGAAAAAAATTTTCCCTGTAATGTTTATGGAAAATCAAATTACTATTCATAGGATAATAATAGTATGAGTTATTTATGGTTGATATGACTATATTTATATGTAATTGTGCATTTCCAAATAAAGTAAAATTACATATGAAGTACCATTAAATTATATTAAAAACATTTTTTAGCAAGAGATTAATATAGATCAATGAAAATCACTATATTGTAGGTTTAATTATCATAGTATAATTATTTCACTTAGTGAAGTGATTAATAGCATTTAATTTTTTTTAATATAATTTTTTTATATTATAAATATAAAATATCTGAATTATTAAATATAAATGATGAAATTTTATTGTTTACTTATTAAAAACATAGTGTTTAAATGAGGGGGAAGTAAGGTCCTTACATTCTATGAGAAGTAAATAATAACCAGAGTTTAACACTCTATCCGAAAGAATTCTCCTTCCTCAAGCGTGTGCAAGGAGAGAGCCTAGCGCTAGGTCGTTCAAGATATATGAATAAGATTGTAAAAAGACAATAGTGAAGAGGTGTACTGAATGAAAAATAAAATAATTAAAGGATTTTTAATAACATCCATTGTTACTGGGGCAGCTATTCCTATCAATACTCTCGCAACGCCAATCGTTAAGGCAGAAACGCAACAAGAGAACACGGATATTTCCTCATCATTACGAAAATTAGGTGCGCAATCTAAATTAATCCAAACATATATAGATCAAGCTTTAATGAGCCCTAATGTACAGCTTGAGGAAGTCCCAGCTTTAAACACAAACCAATTCCTAATCAAGCAAGATATGAAAGAATGGTCATCGGAACTTTATCCAAATTTAATTCTATTAAATTCAAAAAGTAAAGGATTTGTAACTAAATTTAATAGCTATTATCCAACATTAAAAGCGTTTGTAGACACTAAAGAAGATAAAGAAGGGTTTGTAGATAGACTAGAAGTTCTTCAAGACATGGCTATGACGAACCAAGAAAACGTGCAACGTCAGATTAATGAATTAACAGATCTTAAATTACAGCTTGATACAAAACTGAAAGATCTCGATACTGATGTGACAAAAGCGCAGGGTGTCCTAAGTTCAGATGGAACAGGGAAAATAGACCAGTTAAAAAATGAATTACTAAATACTCAAAAATCAATTCAAGATGATTTACAACAAATCGCATTGTTACCAGGAGCTTTAAATGAACAAGGGTTTGTTATATTTAAAGAAGTCTATAACCTTTCAAAAGATATCATTGAACCTGCTGCTCAAACAGCGGTGGCAGCGTATAACAAAGGCAAAGAAATTAACAACTCTATTTTAGAAGCAGAGAAAAAAGCAGAGCAAGAAGCGAAAGAAAAGGGTAAATGTGCTCTAGAGATTGAAGCTGCCAAAAAAGAAGCTCGTGATGCAATTGAGAAAAGCAAACAAGCTGAAATAGCTGCAGCTGCAGTTGCAAAAACGAAAGAGTATGACCTTACGAAAGTTATTGACCGTGAAAAACTTAAAAAAACATATAGTGCCTTCGCTGAGGTAAATAAACTAACAGCAGAGAAACGAGCACATTTAGATGATTTAGAGACACAAAACCAAAAATTTTATGATTTAACAAAGAATCTAAAAATAGCAGATTTACAAAAATCAATGCTTCTTCTTATGCAAAATGATTTACATACATTTGCAAATCAAGTAAATGTAGAACTTGACCTACTAAAACGCTATAAATCAGACTTGGATCTAATCAAAAATAGTATTACAAAATTATCTACTAATGTTGATACAACTAACCAGCAGTCTCAAAAAGATACATTAAGACAATTAAAAAATGTAACAAGTTACCTTGAAGAGCAAGTTTATAAATTTTAATATTATGTTTTTTAAAATTTGCAAAGATTATAAGAATCTATCGAAAGACTAAGGAGGAGAATAGATATGAAGAAACTTCCATTTAAAGTGTTGACTTTGGCCACTCTGGCAACGGTTATCACTGCTACTACCGGTAACACTATTCATGCATTTGCACAAGAAACGACCGCTCAAGAACAAAAAGTAGGGAATTATGAATTAGGGCCTGAAGGGCTGAAGAAAGCATTAGCTGGAACAGGATCTCATATTCTTGTAATGGATTTGTACGCAAAAACAATGATTAAACAACCAAATGTAAATTTATCTAATATTGATTTAGGCTCAGAAGGAGCAGAATTAATTAAAAATATTCACCTTAATCAGGAACTGTCACGAATCAATGCGAATTATTGGTTAGATACAGCGAAGCCGAAGATTCAAAAAACAGCACGTAATATTGTAAATTACGATGAACAATTTAAAAATTATTACGATATATTGGAAGCTGCTGTACAAAAGAAAGATAAAGCAGAGTTAAAAGAGGGCATAAATGATTTAATCACTACAATTAATACAAATTCAAAAGAAGTCACAGAAGTAATTAAGATGTTACAAGAGTTCAAAACAAAACTGTATGACAATTCTATAGGGTTTAAAAATAATGTTGGTGGCCCAGATGGGCAAGGTGGATTAACGGCACTATTAGCTGGAAATAATGCATTGATTCCACAACTTCAAGCTGAAATTGAGAAGCTACGTTCTACTCAGACAGAGCATTTTAACAATGTATTAGCATGGTCAATTGGTGGTGGATTGGGAGCATTCATTTTAGTTGCTGCAGCCATTGCAGGAGGAGTAGTAATTGTTGTGACTGGCGGTACAGCAACACCAGCTGTTGTTGGTGGCCTTGCAGCTCTCGGTGCAGCTGGTATCGGTTTAGGAACAGCTGCTGGTGTCACGGCGTCTAAGCATATGGACTCTTATAACGAAATTTCTAAAAAAATCGGAGAATTAGGTACGAAAGCCGATCTTGCTAGCCAAGCAGTTATTTCGCTTACTAACGCGAAAGCAACTTTGACAGATCTGTATCAAACAGTGGATCAAGCGATACTGTCTCTAACAAATATCCAACAACAATGGAATAAAATGGGGGCCAATTATACAGATTTACATGATAATATCGACTCTATGCAAGAACATAAATTCTCTTTAATACTTGATGATTTAAAAGCTGCTAAACAAAGTTGGAGTGATATTCATAAAGATGCAGAATTCATTTCGAAAGACATCGCTTTTAAACAAGAATAGAACTTATAATCAAAACCTATATTAGGAGGAATATGAAATGCTAAATAAAATCCCTTACAAATTAATCGTTGCATCGGCGCTTTTAACTATGACAACAACTTCTGTAGTCTCACCAGTAGCAACTTATGCAAGTGAAATTGAACAAACGAACAATGGAGATACGTCTCTTTCAGCAAATGAAGCAAAGATGAAAGAAACCTTGCAAAAGGCTGGGTTATTTGCAAAATCTATGAATGCCTATTCTTATATGTTAATTAAGAATCCAGATGTGAATTTTGAAGGAATTACTATTAATGGATATGTAGATTTACCTGGTAGAATTGTACAAGATCAAAAGAATGCAAGATCACATGCAGTTACATGGGATACGCAAGTAAAAAAACAGCTTTTAGATACATTAACAGGCATTATTGAATACGATACAACATTTGAAAATTATTATGAAACAATAGTAGATGCGATTAATACAGGGGATGGAGAGACTTTAAAAGAAGGGATCACAGATTTACGAGGTGAAATTCAACAAAACCAAAAGTCTGCACAACAATTAATACAAGAATTAACTAAATTAAGAGACGCTATTGGACAAGATGTTAGAGCATTTGGAAGCGATAAAGAACTCTTGCAGTCGATTTTAAAAAACCAAGGTGCTGATGTTGAGGCCGATGAAAAGCGTCTACAACAAATTTTAGACTCAGTAAACTATTATAAAAAATTAGAGTCTGATGGATTTAATGTAATGAAGGGCGCCATTTTGGGCCTACCGATCATTGGTGGTATCATAGTGGGTATAGCAAGAGATAATTTATCTAAGTTAGAGCCTACATTAGCAGAATTACGTCAGACTGTAGATTATAAAACAACATTAAATCGTGTAGTTGGAGTTGCGTATATTAATATTAATGAGATGCATAAGGCACTTGATGATGCTATTAATGCTCTTACTTATATGTCCACGCAGTGGCATGATTTAGATTCTCAATATTCGGGAGTACTGGGACATATTGAGACTGCATCTCAAAAAGCTGATCAAAATAAATTTAAATTCTTAAAACCTAACTTGAATGCTGCTAAAGATAGTTGGAAAACATTAAGAACAGATGCTGTCACATTAAAAGAAGGGATAAAAGAATTAAAAGTGGAATCTGTTACTCCACAAAAATAAGGAAATATTGGTTCCGTTGCAAAGTTACTCAAAACATAGAGAATCTATGATTACATTGTTAAATGGTTATAAAATAATTAGTAAATCCCTATATAACGAAAAGGCGAAGTCTGATTCAAGACTTCGCCTTTCACTATAAATTTTCTTTAATACTTGATGATTTAAAGGCTGCTAAACAAAGTTGAAATGATATTCATAACGATGCAGAACTAGCTTCAAAAGATATCGCTTTTAAAGGAGAAATGAACTTACAATCAAAACCTATATAGGAGGAATATGAAATGATGAAAAAACTCCCTTACAAAATACTCGCTGTATCAACGTTTTTAACTATGACAACCACTTATGCAGTCACACCAGTAGCAACTTTTGCAAGTGAAATTGAACAAACTAACACTGGAGATATGTCTCTTTCAGCAAATGAAGAGAAGATGAAAAAAGCTTTGCAAGATGCTGGGGTATTTGCAAAATCTACGAATGACTATTCTTGTTTGTTAATTAATAATCCAGATGTGAATTTTGAAGGGATTATTATTAATGGGTATGCAGATTTACCTATTAAAATTGTACAAGATCAAAAGAATGCAAGAGAACATGCTGTTAAATGGGATACGCAAATAAAAGGACAGCTTTTGGATACATTGACAGGCATTATTGAATACGATACAAAATTTGATAATCATTATGGAACATTAGTAGAGGCAATTCATACAGGGAACGGAGATATTCTTAAAAAAGGGATTACAGATTTACGAGGTGAAATTCAACAAAACGAAGAGTATGCACAAAAATTAATACAAGAATTAACTAAGTTAAAAGACGATATTGGACAAGATGTTAGAGCATTTGGAAGCGATAAAGATCTCTTGCAGTCGATTTTAAAAAACCAAGGAGCTGCGGTTGAGGACGATCAAAAGCGTCTAAATGAAGTTTTAGGACAAGTAAACTATCAGAAAGACATAGAATCTAAAGGATTGACAATGGTAAAGATTCCGTTTTTTCCCGTAATGATTTCTGGTGGTATAATGATAGGTGATGCAAGAAGTAAGTTAGGCTGGTTAGAGCCAGAATTAGCAAAATTACGTCAGACTGTAGATTATAAACTAACATTAAATCGTGTAGTTGGAGTTGCGTTTAATAATATTGATCAGATGCATAGTGCGATTGATAATGCTCTGAAATCTCTTACTTTTATGTACGACCAATGGAGTGATTTAGATCGTCAATATGGATCAGTTCTACAATTTATTGATAAGGCATCTGAAAAAGCTGATCAAAATAAATTTAAATTCTTACTACCCAACTTGAATGCAGCTAAAGACAGTTGGAAAACAGTAAGAACAGATGCGTTCACATTAAAAGAAGGGATAAAAGAATTAAAAATGCAACCCGTCACTCCACAAAAATAAGGAGATATCGGTTCTTTTTTAAAGCTTTTGAATAAACATGGCAAACTTAAGTTAGACGTTAAAGTTCTGCCATGATAAAAAAGAGAGCGGTTTGCTCTCTTGAGGGCTCTGGTGCAGAAAATTAAAAATGATTGAAAAAAGTCTTCAAAAATTATAAAGAATAGGTCATAAAGACTATTTAGGTGCAAGTATAATAAATGTAAAAATAATGTATGGACAAATTCCATTTAATCTTTAGAAAAATCTACTTGTTGGTGAGAAATTTATCTTTTGGTTCATGCATTTTCTTTATGTGGAACATCATCAGCATTTGGAGAACCCCTTCGGTTTATCCTACCGAAAAATATACTATTCCTTTTAAATTGGTATGTATAGTGACCTCAATTAAAGGAATAGTATATTTTTTCCGTCTTGGGGGTAATTCTTTTTCTTAGCTTGATGGCGATGTGGCGGTATCCCATATAACTTATGTTATTGAACTCTTTTATTATGTATCAATAAATACTAAGCATACTATTTAAACAACCTTTTAATAAAAAATTTCTTTTCTAAAAACAAACTACTTGTAGTACAAGCCAACATAAATCTAAGTTATTGCCGTTCTTGTTCCGTTACTACACAGATCCTCTTTGCTACTATTAAGGTACCACCAATTGCCCAGTAAATATGTATCAATCAAAATAAAGCAGGCCAAACAAAAGCTGTGTAACCTATACCCTTTAACCATTTTGAACGTTGTTTTTGAGATTTATTTAGTAAAATAAATTGAGGTTCATCTTCCTCTACTTGATGATTTTCGTTCCACGGAATCGCTCATGTCTAATGAGTTTAAGTAGGGCCTTAGGCCACCGGCGTTAGCCCCAAGACGATTAAAAGGAGCGCAACGGACAATAAAATCCAGCTAGGATGAGGGCGGCGCATTACCCAAAAAGAGATGATAGCACCATATAGAAAAGAGCTACCTGCAAGTAGGCCAGTCACGAGCCTTGCATCCTGCTTGAACCAGATTGCGGCGGCAATCAAGGTGAGCCCGCTGATTAACCAATTGAGCGTGGTAAAATGCAAAAGCAATCGTACGAGCTTTTGTATCGGTGCAGATATCTGCCCATTCGCCACAAAAACTGCCTCAATCGGCTTGATTATCAGCCGTTTCATCAGTATGCCGTGAACTATCGCGGTACCACCGCCGATGACCCCGGCCGCCGTCAATGTAATACTATGCCAGTCCATATCCATACACCTCCAGAGAATTTTACTAATGGGGAGATATCACTACATGCGCATCAAGCTATGAAAATATAAGTACTCCAAAACAAAAAAATGTACATTTTTTTGTTTTGATGGGCGTTATAAACTTCTTAAGTTGATGGATATATGGCGGTACACCTATATTTCTATTCGCCTTTTTCTAACATTAGAACCACGAATCTTGGTGAAGACATTGGTTTTCGCCCTGTCCTGGGGTCCATCCTCGCTTTTTCTAATTCTTCCGCAACTATTTTTCTTACCTCACCTGCTGCAAACATAACTTGTTAGACTATAGGGCAGGATTATTTAATAAGAATATCTTTAAAGACCTAACAAAGGGGTATTAATTTCCTATATAATTATAATAAACAAAAAATAGATTATTTTAGGATGGCTGATATCTTGAAAACGAAAGCTAAATATCAAACTTGGATACGAATTTACAAACTACTTATTTTTTTGGTTATTTCACTCATTTTTCTCTTGGTAACATTATTACCTGTTAATTTATATCTGCGAGTCCTGTCAGGGGTTTTAGCGTTGCCTTTTATGTATATAGCATTCATACTTTCTTATTCAGTTTACCAATTCGCAGCATTTGGAGGGAATTATCAGTCAAAAATACATGATTTAATTGTTGCCAAGGTGAATTGGGATGGAAAAGGAAAAATACTAGATATAGGAACAGGCAGTGGTTCACTGATTATTAAACTGGCAAAGACTTTTCCTAAGTCCTTTTTAACTGGAATTGATTATTGGGGAGGGAATTGGGAATATTCGAAAGCTCAATGTCAACAGAATGCTGAAATAGAAGGGGTCTCTGATAGGGTTGATTTTCTGAAAGCAAGTGCTGCAGAACTCCCTTTTAATGATGATGAATTTGATATAATTGTAAGTTGTCTAACCTTTCATGAAGTAAAAGATAGAGAAAATAAAACTGAAGTAATTAAAGAAGCATTAAGAGTGTTAAAACCTGGTGGTGAATTTGTCTTCTTAGATTTGTTTATGGATGAAAAAATATTTGGGGATGAAAAAGAGCTCTTAAATGTCTTAAAGAAACATGGTGTATCTGCATTGAATAGCTACAAGCTTGCTAAAGAAATGAAATTGCCAAAGTTCTTATTGAACAAAAAAGTATTAGGAAATGCAGTGATTTTGAGTGGAAGGAAATAAGCGTGCACTAATTTGCTTACGAAAATAGCGCTGACTGCTCTATTATAAGGGCAACTACTTTATTCACTTAGTGAGCGATCATATACCTATTCAAGAATAGGGCGCTATTGTGGAGCAACATAGATAGGGAATGATCAAACTTTTTTACAAAAGAGTGAACCAACTGAAAATATTAAGAGCGTGTTTTAATTAATCTTTTTTCAAAACACGCTCTTTTCTATGATTATTTATCAAGATTATTAGTATCAATTTGATCAAACTTTATTTTAAAGCAACACCAGCATTTTGTTTGGAATTATTTTTCTCTTAAACTCGTCTCATATTCTTTTACTTCATCCAGCGTTCTAAATACTACTACATTAAAAATCTCTTTTTCATTACCACAAATAACAACAAACCCATCAGTTGTTTGTAATACTCTTCCTACATTTCCATTCTGAAGAGGAATGCTAGTCGGATGTTTAATATTCATCTTATTTTTCTTAGCAATATATTCATCAATCGGCATCCTAATGGGGAATTCATTTTGCAATTTTTTGGTGGTATACAGGGAAGCTGAACTTTCATTCTTTGCTGAGGCTTTTTGATAATTTGGTGTACAAGCTGTTAAAGACATGAATAATGCACCGGAAACAAAAAGCAAAGAAAGCTTTTCAAACATAAAATAATTCACTCCATTCAGTATTCAATTAGTCACCAAATTAGAATAGCAAAAGGGTTCTATTAAATTTGTTGCAATGTGTCTGTCGAAAAAAGAAAAGAATGCACTTATTTAGTGATTTTCCCCGAAATACTAAAAGGTTACTACGAAAATTTGTAAATATAAGGATAAAATATGCATTAGGGGAGAAAAAAGTTTGTACAAGTTATATATGAAGGGCATAAACAAAAGAAAAGACCTCTTCCGAGTATCTTTTGTGATAATTAGTTTATGAATTGTGAAAGTGGACCTTGTAGGATTCGAACCTACGACCGGACGGTTATGAGCCGTCTGCTCTAACCAGTTGAGCTAAAGGTCCATGGTAAGCGATTAGTTTTCCAAGCTAATCGCAATAATGAAGTATACCGATATAATTATATAATATTTTGAATGAAAAGAAAAGACACTCAATGAGTGCCTTCCTTCAGTTCTTTAGTTCACCAATTGTTTTTCTATAGGGTTTCAACATGATTAATGAAAAATATAGAGCAGATCTATAACAAAATAATAGCATTATGTTACCTGGTGTTTTCATGCAATTTTACATATGAGAGAATTCGTCCAACGAGGGTCTATAAAATCAGTATTTTAATGAACAGAAACTAAAGATGATTCAATTATATAACGATTAGGCGCGTCACCAATATAATCAAAAGGATAACAGGTTGTTAATGTTAGGAAGCGGTACCATTGTTAGTGGAGAAGCTGCCCATGCAGAAGGGAGCTTTACCACTGCCAGTGGAATTGCTTCCCATGCGGAAGGTACTAAGTACGGAAGCTAGGGGACAATCTTCTCACGCTGAGGGAGGAGGTTCACAAGCGAGTGGTGAATCACCTCATGCGGAAGGTAACTTAACCATCTCTAGTGGAGACTTTTCCCGGACAAGTCCGTCCAAAACCAGAGAGAATTTATTCATAAATTGTTTGGCTTAGCTTCATAAGAGGGAAATGTAGAGGAATTTGCTACTCTATGTTTTTCACTAACATTTTTGTGCCAGAACCAAACTGTTTATAAAGTTAGAGGAGGATGAAATTACAGAATATAAATAAAATTATGTAAACAAAATAAATTATGGTAGAATATGGTTGTGTTATCCGGATCAATGTTTAGCACACTGAGAAAATAATCAACAAATCTGGCTTTAAAGGGGGAATTAATTTGGAAAGAAGAAGTCATAGAATTATTCATCATTTTCGAAGTTTATTAGTTATAAGCCTATGTTTCTTTCTAGTATTTTTGGGTGGTAATAACTCGAAGGCTGAAACAGTTTCTTCTATAGCATTAAATGCTAAAGATGTAGAAGCTTTCACAAATAAAGTAATTCCAGAGAAAATGAAAGCAGAAAATGCACCTGGTGTAGCTATTGTCGTTGTCAAAGATGATCAAATTCTATTTCAAAAAGGATACGGTTTTTCCAACAAAGAACAGAATATTCCCATCGATCCTAAAAAAACCGTTTTTCGATTAGCGTCAGTATCAAAGGTTTTTACTGCTAGTGCTGTAATGCAGTTAGTTGAACAAGGAAAAATTGATTTAAATAAAGATATAGTAAATTATATGGGGGGATTAAAGTACCAAAATAATGTGGGTGAACCAGTTACAATGAAACATTTACTCACTCATACAACAGGTTTTGATGACGTGGATCCTAGATTGGGGGATATTCATGATCAAATAAATGACTATACAAAACTTAAAGATTATGTAGAAGAAAATATGCCCACAGTAGTGAGAAAGCCAGGAGATACGTATACATATGATAATTTTGCTTCTATGCTGCAAGGATATATTGTTCAAAATTTGACAGACACACCTTTTTATAAATATATGGCGAAAAATATTTTTTACCCTTTAGAGATGCAAAATAGTAGTTTTGTTATGACTAATTTTATTAAAGATAAGCTTGCAACAGGATACGATAAAAAAGGCGATGTCATCCCATTTTATCAAACAAGACCGACGGACATGCCACAAGGGAGTATGTTTTCTACAGGAAGTGACGTAGCCAATTTTATGATTGCTCAATTGAATGGTGGTAAATTCAAAAATAAACAAATACTAAAAACAGAAACTGTGCAAGATATGCAACAAACAAAATTTGCGTTGCATCCAAAGTATCCCAATATGACATATGGATTTGAATTCTTTTCACCGCAAAGCCATAATGGTCAATATGTTTTTGGGAAAGGTGGAAATATACCAGGGTTTTCTTCTTTAATGTGGTTAATTCCTGAACATAAATTAGGTGTTTTTGTTGTCACGAATAAAGATAGTTCATTACTTCCTTATAAATTATTTGATGAATTTATGAATCACTATTTTCCAGATAAAACGAAGCCAGAGTATTTAAAACCTAGCGAGGAAGAGTTAAAGAAATTTGAAGGTGTGTACCGTGATTTACGGGTGAAAAACCTTATTACGCATGTGAAAATAAGCGAAGGAAAGTTATTTGTAGCTGATAAAAGGTATGGTAAACAGGAATTAAAACAAATAGATCCTTTACTATTCGAAGATGAAAAGGGTAATTACATGGCGTTTAAACTTCACAAAGATGGTACTGTAAAAGAAATGATACATTGGAACTCTGGTAGTTCAGCGGTGAAATTAAGTGAACCTAAGAGATTTCAAGATGTAGAGGTGAATCATCCATATGCTAAATTCATAGATCCTTTACATCAATATGATATATTAAAAGCAAATAAGGAGGGGAATTTTGTTCCTGAAGCCCCTCTTACACGTGGAGAGTTTTCATATTGGTTGTCTCAAATTGCGTACTTTGCACCACCTTCAAAAAAAGACCCTGTATTTTCTGATGTAAAGGGTCATCAGTATGCATCTCATATTCAAAAGTTATATGAACTGGGTATATTATACGAAAAAGAGGGAGAACAATTTTATCCAGATCGTGCTATCACTAGACAAGAAGCAGCATGGATTGCTTGGCATTATTTAGAAATGCTAGAGGCTCCACCTGCAGAAGCTACTTTAAAAGGAGAAACTGATGATTGGGCGATAGAGTCTGTGAAAAACATTGTAGGTCATCACTTAGTCGGACCAGAGGTTATATATAATGAAGATGGATCAGCAGATTATTTATCAAAACAAATAATGAAACGGCAAGAGGCAGCGGCCTTGTTATTATATGTTATGTTAGGTAGTTAATTTGCCACAAAAATAGAATAAATATCTGAACAGAAAAAGAGGGATAGCATAAAGATGCTATCCTTCTTTATTGAAGTATATTTTTTACTTCTTGGCACAGATACGCCTTAAATCCCTTAATGAGTATTATTATGCATGGTCAAATTTAAATTAAATATTCGGAATAAATAATTATATTTTTTCTATAATTTTTAAATATTTACAATTTATAGAAAAATATAATGTCTTCTAAAGTGTACGTTCAGATTAAAAAAGGAGTTTTTTTATGTTAAAAAAACTAGTAGTTGGGGTTTTAGCAACTGGTATTCTATTGACTAGAGCTGGAGGTGCACTTGCTGCAGAAGAGTTTCCGTATCAAGTAAAAACAAAAGGGTTTAATGGACAACCAGTATCTATTGGTTTTGATAACAAAACGGATTTAGAAGATTACCTAAAGAAACATCCTGTTCCACATTGCCATAAAGCTAAGTTTTTATGATACCCCCAAAACGAAAAAAACGAATTGGGGCTACAAAAGTGAAATATATTATGTGTTAAAACCTGTCTCTTATACACATCTCCGAGCCCACGAGAC